>NZ_KE952586.1:0-1963 GCF_000466335.1 Aggregatibacter sp. oral taxon 458 str. W10330
TCAATCAAAAAATCCATGAGATGACGGCAGGCGATACCGCAAAAGACAAAGCGACGAATCTGATGGCACATGCCCTGCTTTCTGCCGTGGAGTTCCAAGTGACAGGCAAAGACCCATTAACGGGTGCTGTGGCAGGAGTAACTGGTGAAGCAACCGCTGAAATCATCGCAAGAGCTTATGGCAAACCGGTCAGTGAATTAACGGCAAATGAAAAAGAAAACATCAGCACGTTAAGCCAACTGGCAGGCGGATTGGCTGCGGCATTGACAGCGAAAGCGAATGGCACTACAGCGGAGCAAGGGGGGAATTTCCTTGCTGCGACGGCGGGGGCAGAGACGGCTAAAAGGGCGGTGGAGAATAATTATTTATACAACGGCGAGGTAAATAATCTCGTTAAGGAATTGGCAAAAGCTGAAAAGGAAGGGAAAGATACAAAACCTATTTTTGAAAAATATGCAAAATTAAGTGAAAAGAATCGACAAGAAATATTGAAGAGTTGTGGTAATAATCCAGCTTGTTATATACCACATATTCAGATGATGCAATCAGGTGATGAAGCAGCATATGAAAACTTTAGTTATTTAAGGTTAGGTACTTATTTTAATAATCTAAGCAGAGAAACTCAGGTTAAATTGAGTGATTTTGTGGAATCGGAAAACGGTAAAACAAGAAACCAATTACCAAAGAGCGTACACTATGCAACTCTTGGTTTAGGTGCTGCAGAAGCTGCGGGATTAGGGGGGCTAGCCTTAAAAACTAAGTTACCTAAAGGAGCTAATGCGAATGAGGTATTGCCTATTGTTGGGAAAACAAAAGGATATGAAAAGCATGAGGTTAGAATTTCTTCTGGTGCGGAGAATAATGCTAAAGCTATCCCATTGAAGGAGCAACTATCTAATGAAGTATTAAAAAGTAGAGGAACTAAATTAGAAAATTTAGAAGTATCAGCCAGAGTAGAAATTGATGGTAAGGTTTATGTTGATACCAACCAACGAGCAAGAGGGAATAGATTTTCAGACCCTAATAAATTGACTTTAATTGCACAGAATGTGGCAAATAAAAAACCTCAAAAGAACGGTTCACCTTATCCAAATGCTAATATGCGAGATGCACATGCTGAAATAGGTGCAATTCAACAAGCTTATGAAAAAGGTGTGACTAAAGGAAAAAATATGGTGATCCATGTCCAAGGGCGTGATGTATGTACGCATTGTCGTCAAGACATTGCATCAGCAGCAGAAAAAGCAGGATTAAAATCGGTCATTGTTCATGCTGTTGATGATAAGAACAAACTGAGAACTTATACTTGGATTCAAGGGCAAACATCAATAAAGGAAAATAAGAATGGAAAATAGCTTATTATTTTTTTCATGTGCATATAAATCAGAAGAGGGTGAATGGATAACTTTGGCAGATAGGGATATGGTATCTAAGATTGGTAAAGATAAAATATTATCTATGCTTAACAGCACAAAGAATCATAGATCTGACGTTAGATTAGAAGTTATACCTGAACCAGAAGTAGGCTTGTCTGAATTAAGGATGGAATCAGATGGTGAGAGATATTTATTTACTCTACTTGAATATGGGGATAACGGGAAGTTTTTAATTAGGTCTAAGTCCGATTTTACTGGAGTTCCAAGATTGGTTGATTTTATGGGAGAACCTTTTCCAGCAAGTGAAGTTATAACAGATTTTGATTTTATTAAAAGAGTATTTGTTGAGTTGCTAGAAACAGGAAATGTTTCTTATGAGTTAATGGATATATAATTTATAACGTTGATAGTGTAGCTCTCATATTGTGCTAGTTTCCTATCGTACTGCAAAAATATTTAGTTATTTGATATTTGAATAGCATATACTTTAATAAAGAGCGGTCAATTTTCAAAGAGTTTTAAAACTTCTCAAAAATTGACCGCACTTTTTATTTTCAATGATGCTTATTTTAAGCAAATTTTGATAT
>NZ_KE952587.1:0-9135 GCF_000466335.1 Aggregatibacter sp. oral taxon 458 str. W10330
TGCGGTTTTGTACGTTCAAATTTTTCTTTAGACATTGATTGTCCCTCTAAACAAACACGGTTATCGATGGTTCAATTTACCAGATTAACCAAAGTATTAAAATTTGTAATGGAGAGATTATTAAGAAGTGGTGCTGATAGGCAGATTCGAACTGCCGACCTCACCCTTACCAAGGGTGCGCTCTACCAACTGAGCTATATCAGCGCTTGGAGCGGGCAGCGGGAATCGAACCCGCGTCATTAGCTTGGAAGGCTAAGGTAATAGCCATTATACGATGCCCGCCGTTCTTAATTCATCTGTCCCATCAGTCGCTTAGAAATGGTGGAGGGAGAAGGATTCGAACCTTCGAAGGCTGAGCCGGCAGATTTACAGTCTGCTCCCTTTGGCCGCTCGGGAATCCCTCCACGCTAATTTGGGGCTTATCACACGAGATAATGGTGCCGACTATCGGAATCGAACTGATGACCTACTGATTACAAGTCAGTTGCTCTACCTACTGAGCTAAGTCGGCCTCGTGAACAAGTGAGGCGTATTATAGGGATTTTTTTATACCTGACAAGTCTTTTTTTTTATAAATCGTTTTTTTTTAATTATTCGTTTAATTATCAAACAAAAGAGAATACTGATTTGCTTAATTTATAAGCACAACTAAATTTTTACTGCGCATCCTTTCATTTATAAGGTATATTTCACCCATTATTTTACTCAACGGAAGCGCAATTTAATCGTGAAATCTCCAATTTCTGACACTTTTTCAGACAAATTAACCCCCTTCTTATCCTTTGAACGACAGCATTGGGCTGCCTTACGCAAATCCGTGCCATTAAAATTGACCGAGCAAGATCTTAAACCGCTACTGGGTTTTAATGAAGAATTGTCGCTGGATGAAGTACGTACGATTTACCTGCCACTCACCCGCCTGATTAACTACTATATAGAAGAAAACATTCGTCGCCAGAATGTTCTTCACCGCTTCCTTGGCGGAGAAAGCCCCAAAGTACCATACATTATTAGCATTGCTGGCAGTGTTGCCGTTGGCAAAAGCACCTCGGCACGCATTTTACAATCTCTTCTTAGCCATTGGCCAAGTGAACGGAAAGTAGATTTAATTACTACCGATGGTTTTTTGCATTCGCTTTCTTATTTACAAAAGCATCAACTATTACAAAAGAAAGGTTTTCCGATTTCTTACGATACACCAAAATTAATTCATTTCTTAGCTGATATCAAATCCGGTAAACACCCGGTGAAAGCACCAATTTATTCTCATTTAACTTATGACATTATTCCTGAACAATTTAATGTTATCGATCAGCCGGATATTTTGATATTAGAAGGGCTCAACGTCCTCCAACCCAATGACAATCGCGCAAATCAAACCTTCGTTTCAGATTTTGTGGATTTTTCGATTTATGTGGACGCAGAAGAAAGCTTATTAAAAGAATGGTATATCCGTCGATTCTTAAAATTCCGACAAAGTGCGTTTTCTAACCCGAATTCCTATTTTAAACATTATGCCAATCTTTCCGAACAAGAAGCCATTGCAACGGCCAGTCGTATTTGGGATGACATTAATGGATTAAATTTAAGAGAAAATATTTTGCCGACGCGTGAACGTGCCAATCTGATCTTAAAGAAAGGGGTTAATCATGAAGTCGAGTTAGTCAAACTGCGAAAATAAGGCAAAAAAAGACCGCACTTAATCTAGCAAGACATAAAGTGCGGTCGTTTTTCTTTCTATTTCTATCGAGTCCCATGAATCACGATTGTTTTACCATGGGCTGTAATCAAATGTTGCTCTTCTAACATTCTCATAATCCGCCCTACTGTTTCACGGGAGCATCCCACCATCTGTCCGATTTCCTGACGGGTAATTTTAATTTGCATCCCGTCCGGATGCGTCATGGCGTCCGGCATTTTGGCTAAATTTAACAAGGTCTGCGCAATACGCCCGGTGACATCTAAGAAAGCTAGATTACTCACCTGCCGTGATGTTCGTTGTAAGCGATGGGCTAATTGTGCGGTCAAATACATTAAAATATCGGGGCTAACTTGAATTAACTGACGAAATTTCCGATAGGAAATTTCCGCAACCTCACAAGCGGTCTTTGCTTTAACCCACGCAGAACGCAGTTGACCATCTTCAAATAATCCTGCCTCACCAAAGAACTCGCCCTTGCCTAAATAGGTCAAAATCATTTCCCTGCCGTCTTCATCCTTTACCATGACGGAAACCGAACCGCTAATGATGTAATACAACGTATCCGCTTCTTCTCCGGCGTTAATCAGTATGCTTTTCGCTGCATATTTTTTGATGTGACAATGTGATAAAAACCACTCCAGCATCGGATCCGTCGGTTGTGTGGCTTGTGCGTCCTGTTCCTGCACGTAAAACCTCCATCTAATTATGAAAAACTAAAAAGTTTATCTAACAAAGTCCGTTTTATTTTTTATATCGATAGATTCATGTAGTTCAGACCAAACAATCACCGCACTTCCTTGGCGGATTTTGTTCAGTAGCGCTTTCTTTTTTTGTTCGAAAGTCTGTTCATGTGAACCATAATCGGTTCCTTCACGTAAAATGACGCTTTCCACAATATTGATTAAGGTGTCTTCCGCCAGTTCTTGCCAAGGAATAATCACGACATATTACCTAAATAAATAAATTATGCAAATAAGCTTTCAATGAGCTGCCATTGCTGGCTAAACCCTTGATTTGGTGTGTGTCGGAAGTTGGAACGCACATAGCGCATAAACTGCCCTTCACAGAGGGTGACGAGGTGTGCCGCGATAATGCGTTCGTCCACGTTAAATCCGCGTCCTTCGCGCAATTTTCGCATTTGCAGAATATTCACGAACTGCAATTCCAGCCTGTCAAAAAAGGTGGCAACACGGGCTTGTAGTTTGGCATCTTCAAACATCAACGCATGACCGGTTAACACACGGGTTAAACCGGGATTTTTGCGGGCAAAATCCAAGATCATCTGCAGGATGTCTTTTACCCGTTGCATGGTGTTGGTTTCATTTTTGATCGATTGTGAAATGCGATTCAGCAATGTGCTTTCGATATTCTCAATTAAGGCTTCAAAAATCTTGGTTTTGCTCGGGTAATAACGGTACAACGCCGCTTCTGACACGCCCACTTCCGCGGCTAAACGCGCCGTTGTTATACGCTCCATGCCGCGTTCGGAATGCAACATATGCGTGAGTACCGTCAACACTTGTTGGCGTCGTTCTTTAATACTGCGTTTATTGGTTTGTTCCATTAGTGTTTACCTGAATGGCCGAAACCGCCTTCGCCGCGTTCTGTGGCATGAAATTCGTTGACGATATTAAATTCCGCTTGCACAACGGGCACAAAGACTAATTGCGCGATGCGATCGCCTACTTCAATTTTGAACGGCTCATTACCACGATTCCACACAGAAACCATGAGCGGACCTTGATAATCAGAATCGATTAAACCGACTAAATTGCCTAACACGATACCGTGTTTATGACCTAAACCGGAGCGAGGTAAAATGACAGCAGCTAAATTCGGATCGGCAATATAAATAGAAAGCCCGGTTGGAATTAATTTGGTTTCACCCGGTTGAATTTCAATACCATTGTCTAGGAGCGCACGTAAATCCAAACCGGCTGATCCTTCAGTAGCATACGTTGGCAAAGGAAATTCGCTGCCAAGACGGCTATCTAAAATTTTAACGTCAATTTTTTTCATTGTGATCTTTTCCTTTAACGAAATCTTTTTGATAAAGTGCGGTGGGTTTTTGCTGTGTTTTTTTATTGACGGTAACGCGCCATAATTTCACTAACTAATGCTTCTGCCAATGTATTTTTATCCGCCTGCGGCAAGGCTTTTTCGCCATGCTTCCAAAAGAGGTGTAACGCATTGTGATCTTGTCCGAACACTTGCCCGCCGGAAACGTCATTGGCACAAATCATATCCAAATTTTTGCGCGTCAATTTATCTTTCGCGTAATCGGCAACATTCTGCGTTTCAGCCGCAAACCCAATAGTGAACGGGCGCTTTTCCGTAAGATGCGCCACATCCGCGATGATGTCCGGATTTTTAACGAGCTTTAACGTCATTTCTTCAGCTGATTTCTTGATTTTCTGTCCAGCGACATCCGCAATACGGTAATCCGCCACCGCAGCACAACCAATAAAAATGTGATTTTTGACCGCACTTTCTAAGGCGGTTTGCCACATTTCTTGCGCGGAAGTGACATCAACGCGGTTGACATTGTTAGGTGTGGTAAGGTTTACCGGGCCAGTAATCAAGGTGACATTCGCTCCGCGTTTTGCGAAGGCATCCGCAATGGCAAAGCCCATTTTGCCGGAACTGTGATTGGAAATGTAACGTACCGGATCGATGGCTTCACGCGTTGGGCCTGCTGTAATGGCAACATGGATGCCGAGTAAATCTTGCTGCACGGTAAAATGATGACAAAGTGCGGTGAAAATTTCAGAAGGTTCGGACATTCGCCCGGCACCTACATCGCCACATGCCTGTTCGCCACTGTTCGGGCCGATAAGTTGTATGCCACGGCTTAAAAGTGCGGTCAGATTTTGCTGCGTTATGGCTTGGCGATACATTTGCTGATTCATCGCCGGCGCAAGAAAAATCGGTGCACTGGTGGCAAGACAAATCGTGGAAAGTAAATCGTTCGCCATTCCGACAGTTAAGCGCGCAATAAAATCGGCACTTGCTGGCGCGATTAATACGGCATCCGCCCATTTCGCCAATTCAATATGTCCCATTGCCAGTTCTGCTTGCGGATCCAATAACGATTGTGCCACGGCATTGCCTGAAATCGCTTGCAAGGTGAGTGGGGTCACAAATTCTGCGGCGGCAGGCGTGAGCACCACGCGAACCTGCGCATTGGCTTTGCGTAATAAACGAATTAATTCGATGGTTTTGTACGCGGCAATGCCGCCGGTAATGCCCACAACAATGCGTTTATTTTCTAGATTAATCATGCTTGAATCCCATGAATTGACTGACTCGGAGATGAATCCACTTATTCTACTTGAATTATGATTTAATCAAAAATCTTATTTTGCGATCCCAATCCCATCTTTTGAATGTACTTTTTGGATTTTACGACGCCCTGTGAATGAATAGCGAATCGGTTATTTTTTGCGAGGTTGAAAAATGGATGAGGCCTTAATGCCTAGGGAAAAACTCTTAAAATATGGTGTTGCTACACTGACGGATGCTGAACTTTTGGCCATTTTCTTGCGTACGGGCATTAAAGATTGTCCGGTGATGCAGCTATCGAAAAATGTGTTACAGCATTTTGGCTCGTTGCGAGGGCTCATTAGCGCCAATCAAACGCAGTTTTGTGCCGTGAAAGGCATTGGCATTACGCAGTTTATTCAGTTGCAAGCTTGCACGGAAATGACCCGTCGTTATTTATTGGCGGAACTTAAAGAAGGGTATTGTTTCAGTTCGTCAGAGACAGTGAAAATGTACTTACAAACAGAGTTGGAAAATACGGAACGAGAAGTTTTTTTAGTGCTTTTCTTAGATAACCAACATCGGTTGATTAAGCAGGAGCGCTTGTTTCTCGGCACAATTAATAAAGCGATGGTTTATCCGCGCGAAGTCATCAAGGAAGCCTTGGCTTGTAATGCAGCGGCGATTATTTTGGCTCATAATCACCCTTCCGGCGTGGCGGAACCCAGCTTTTCTGACAGACAAATTACGGAGGCGATCAAACAGGCGGCGGAGTTGGTGGAAATTCGAGTGCTGGATCATTTTGTGATTGGCAAAGGCGATTATTTTTCCTTTGCGGAACAAAATCTTCTCTAAAACGCACCGCACTTTGGGATAAATTTTCGTTTTAATGTCAGCAAATTCAGGATTTAGGCTTGAGAATGCAAGATAAAGTGAGTATAATGCACGACCTTTAATATAGTATGCGGGTCGGGTTATACGACCTGACGAGGTCATTCAAAAAGCGATTTTTGAAATATTCCGAACCGTAAGCTCGAGCTTAAATTTCATTATTGGAGATTAATATGTCTAGAGTCTGTCAAGTAACAGGCAAGCGTCCGGCAGTGGGTAACAACCGCTCGCACGCAATGAACGCGACTCGTCGTCGTTTTCTTCCGAACCTTCACACTCACCGTTTCTGGGTTGAAAGTGAAAACCGTTTCGTAACATTACGCTTAACCGCAAAAGGTATGCGTATTATTGATAAAAAAGGCATTGATGCAGTTTTAGCTGAAATCCGTGCTCGTGGCGAGAAAATCTAAGGAGCTAACAAATGGCAGCAAAAGGTGCTCGTGAGAAAATCCGTTTAGTTTCTACCGCAGAAACCGGTCATTTCTACACAACTGACAAAAACAAACGTAATATGCCTGAAAAAATGGAAATCAAAAAATTTGATCCAGTTGTGCGTAAACACGTTATTTATAAAGAAGCAAAAATCAAATAATTTTGCGCGAATTGAAAAACCCGACATTGTTCGGGTTTTTTTATATCCAGTAGCTATCGCGGAGAAAGAGAATGCCTGAACTACCTGAAGTCGAAACCGCACTGCGTGGCGTGAGCCCTTATTTGAAAGATTACATGATTGAAAAAATCGAGGTACGTCAGCCGAAACTCCGCTGGGCAGTATCACCGGAATTAGCGACATTGCATCAAGTAAAAATTCTGGAGCTGAGTCGCCGCGCCAAATACCTCATCATTCATACCGAACAAGGTTATATCATCGGGCATTTAGGGATGTCGGGAACCGTAAGAATCGTACCGCATGACTGCCCGATTGATAAACACGATCATTTAGATATTGTGCTGAATAATGGTCGATTATTGCGTTATAACGATCCGCGCCGTTTTGGCGCTTGGTTGTGGACGGAAAAATTAGACGAGTTTCATTTATTTTTAAAACTGGGGCCGGAACCACTATCGGAGGAATTTAACGCAGACTATCTTTTCAAAAAATCCCGCAAAAAAACGACCGCACTTAAGACCTTTTTAATGGATAACGCTGTGGTGGTGGGCGTTGGCAACATTTATGCCAATGAAAGTTTGTTTTTATGCGGATTGCACCCATTAAAACTTGCTGCGAATCTCACCAGAAAACAGTGTGAACGTTTGGTCGAAACCATTAAATCGGTTCTTGCTAAAGCCATTGAACAAGGCGGAACGACACTCAAAGATTTCTTACAACCTGATGGCAGACCGGGTTATTTTGCGCAAGAATTACTGGTTTATGGCAACAAAGGCAAACCTTGTCCAACGTGCGGTACAAAAATTGAAAGTTTAATCATCGGGCAACGAAACAGCTTTTATTGCCCGACGTGTCAGAAGAAAGGATAGGAACAACTAAATATATTAAATTATTATGAGCGATATAAAATATCTAGCAGTTCTTCTACATGAGCAGATAAACAGGGATTATAAGTTATACAATCAAGTGGGGTGCTTATCCTATTCTTAAGAGAACTGAATTGTCTAACAGAATTCTGAATAACTTTGTCTAAAGTGTCTATATTATTTCGGCAGAATGTATAACCAAAATTATTTTCTAAAACTTCTAAACACCCCATATTATCTGAAAATATAACTGGTGTTCCGGATAAAATAGATTCAATTCCTACAAGTCCAAATGGTTCATATATTGATGCCATAATTGTATAATCTACTGCTTGATACAGTTCAGACATATTTTTGCAATAACCTAATGATGTAATGTTTTTACTTTCCGTAACTGGTGAGCCTGCAACAACAAGGCGAATAGAAAGATCTGATTGATTAAAATAATTTTTAAGGATATTGAAACCTTTTCTTTCATGTCCAGTAGAGGGAAATAAGAAGATAATTTCATGATCTTGAAAATTAAATTTTTTTCTTAAACTTATACGCTCATCATCATTAACGGGTTTAAAACACTCAGAATTTACTGGTGGATAAATTACTTCTATTTTATTTTCTGGTACTTGATATAGAGTAATTAATTCATTTTTCATTAATTTAGAGTGAGCAATAATAGTCTTAGCATAGTCAAAGCATCTTTTTTCATTTTTAATTTTTATTAGATCTAAAAAAGTTGGTTTTTTATTTAATGCTCGTAAATATCCTATATGGTTTCCTCCACATATAACTATATCTGATTTTGTATATGTCGTTGTGATAGAAATTTCTCTCTCTTTTGAGTGAGACTTTATCCTATTTGAAAAATAAGATAGGAAATAATTTCTAAGAGGCTTAGGGATAAGAGATAGGTTAATTTCTATAGGATTTATAAAACTATATTCTAATATATCTTTATCAAACTTGGCAGAATAAACATTTGGGAGAATATTTTTTTCGTGAAAACCGTTTACCAGATCAATTAGATAACGTTCTATACCACCGCCATATCTGAATTTTGAGCAGACAAGAGAAATTTTCATTATATTTACTCTAATTTATTTTTAATTATAGAAATACCCCCGTAATCTCGAGGGCTGAAATTAAAATTACTTTATACCTGGAATTTTGAAATGGTTGTTAAAGCGTTCAACACGACCATCTGTGTCAACAACACGTTGTTTACCTGTATAAAACGGATGACATTGCAGCACATATCAAGGTTGATGTCTTTGCCTAAGGTTGAAAGGTTTTTGAGCACGTTACTGCAATCTTTATATTCAGGATGAATACCTTGTTTCATAGAAAACCTCAAAGTTGAAGCCATGCCGCTATCAAGCCAATTGAAGATCCAATCCCTGACACCTCTCGATATTAACATTACGCCATTATAAAATAGTACTTTGTGTGCCTACTTACGAAGTCTACAGAAAGAGAAAACGACATTCAAGCTGGCCTAACCCTAAAATACATAACAACCCCCTCAAATATTATACTCATAGCCCACTTTATTCAACGCAGACTATCTTTTCAAAAAATCATGTAAAAAAATGACCGCACTTAAGACCTTTTTAATGGATAACGCTGTGGTGGTGGGTGTTGGCAATATTTATGCCAATGAAAGTTTGTTTCTGTGTGGCTTGCATCCGTTAAAACTTGCTACCAATCTCACTCGAAAATAGTGTGAGCGTTTGGTCGAAACCATTAAATCCGTTCTTGCTAAAGCCATTGAACGAGGCGGAACGACACTCAAAGATTTCTTACAACCT
>NZ_KE952587.1:9235-20661 GCF_000466335.1 Aggregatibacter sp. oral taxon 458 str. W10330
CGTGCGGTACAAAAATTGAAAGTTTAATCATCGGACAACGAAACAGCCTTTATTGCCCGATGTGCCAGAAGAAAAGTTAACGATGTGATTACTTCAATTGCTGCTCGATGATACCACCGCCAAGGCACACCTCATCCAAATAGAACACCGCAGATTGTCCCGGCGTGACGGCAATTTGCGGCTCATCAAAAATGACTTTGATACTTTCGTCATCAATAGGCTCAATAATACAAGGCACATCCGTTTGGCGATAACGCGTTTTCACCGTACAACGCAACGGTTCACGAATCGGTTGGCGATCGACCCAATGCAATTGTTGCGCGATTAAGCCGGTAGAAAGTAACGCAGAATGATCATGCCCTTGCGCGACAATTAACTCGTTATTGACAAGATCCTTTTCCACCACATACCACGCTTCTTCACCAGCACCCTTCACGCCACCAATGCCCAAGCCTTTGCGTTGCCCCAAGGTGTGATACATCAAACCATCGTGGCGACCAATAATGTCGCCCTCGACTGTACGAATATTGCCCGGTTGCGCCGGCAAGTAACGGGCTAAGAAATCCTTAAACTTGCGTTCGCCAATAAAACAAATGCCGGTAGAATCCTTCTTCTTCGCCGTGATCAAACCTAAATCTTCCGCAATCGCACGTACAATCGGTTTTTCAATGTCCCCCACCGGAAACAAACTTTGTCCCACTTGCTTGCTGCTCAATGTATATAAAAAATAGCTCTGATCTTTGTTGGCATCCAAACCGCGCAATAATTGTGCGTTGTCATCTGCGCCGCGGCGACGAACATAATGCCCGGTAGCGATATAGTTCGCGCCTAAATCTTCTGCGGCATATTCTAAAAAGGCTTTAAATTTAATTTCTTTGTTACACAGAATATCCGGATTCGGAGTACGTCCAGCCTTGTATTCGCTAAGAAAATGCTCAAACACATTATCCCAATACTCCGCCGCAAAATTGATTTTATGCAGCTTAATGCCAAGCTTGTCGCACACCGCCTGAGCGTCAGCTAAATCTGCGGCGGCTGTACAATAATCGGTGTCGTCATCCTCTTCCCAATTCTTCATAAACAAGCCCTCCACTTGGTAGCCTTGTTGTTGAAGAATAAAAGCAGACACGGAGGAATCTACCCCGCCGGACATGCCACAAATCACTTTTTTCGTGGCATTTTCGGCAAGTTGTTCAGCACTTAAGGGTGCGAAATGTTGATTATAGGTATTTGAAATTAACATACGTCTCCCGTAACTTCGGTTAAGGCGAAGCACATTGGTGATAATGATTGAAAATCGCGGAATGACTTCTGCGACATAAATTAAGATTGCTGCACATTAAAATTTCTACATAAAGTGCGGTGGATTTTCAGTGAATTATTTCACTTCGTAAAATTGACTCTGCGCTTTGTTGGCGAACTTCTGCTCATATTCTGCCTTCGCATTTTCATCGCCGGCATCCAATTTAGACTGCAAGGTGTCGCAAGGTTTATCGCAATCGCAGGCTTTAGCAATCCCTAAAGACGATAAACCACCACAACTGCCTTTCAGTGCTTGGCGTTTCACAATATAGCCCAATGCCATGGCTAAAATAATCAGAAGAAAAATACCGAAAGTGACTAAAAATAATTTCATATTCGCTCCATAAACGATAAAAATAGACACCGCACTTTGGTCTTTCCTGAACCGCATTATAAAATACGTCCTGTGCAGCGTATCTCAAGGTGTCATTCTACAATGACTGACACAGGTTAGACTAGGTTTTATATCTATTCAAGCAATAAGGAAGCGATTATGTTACCCCAAAAACGGTTAGAACAAATTCAAGAAATGGAAAACCTTCTAGGTCAATCGGAAGCATTTTTACTTGAAGCGGAACAATTTTTAGAGAAATGGCAACAGATGTTACCGACGATAACCAAGTTAGAACATTATTATTTTGACGGCGACTGGCGACAAGATTATCAAGCCTATGAACAAGGTGAAATCCCGGAGGAGATGCCTTGTGGCGTATTAACCGAAGATGCGATATTCGATGTGGGTGTGACACAACGCTCATTAGCCATCAGCTACTTAAAACTGGTGGCGCAAATTTTAGATACGCCAAAATAAACAACCCTAATCGCTGCGATGTAGCCTCGCGCGCTTAAGCGATATACCGTAGCACCTTAAAAACCGACCGGCGCAGTGAATTCCATCGTTTCCCCGGTAATCGGATGTTGAATCTGCAGGCTTTCTGCGTGCAAGCAGAGGCGAGGCGATAACGCTTTGGCTTGCGGATGTGCGTAGAATTTATCACCTAAAATCGGATGCCCAAGCGCCAGCATGTGCAAGCGTAATTGATGGGAACGCCCTGTGATCGGCGTAAGCTTTACGCGTGTCGTATTATTGGGATAACGTTGTAAAACATCGTAAAACGTAACCGCTCTTTTGCCTCGTTCAAAGCAAATTTTTTGGCGAGGGCGATTTTCCCAGTCGCAAATCAGTGGCAACTCCACAACCCCATGATCGTGTTCCAGATGTCCCCAAACCAACGCCTGATAATATTTTTTCGGTTCGCGTTCACGAAATTGGCGTTTTAACTCGCGATCTGCCGCTTTGCTCAACGCAAACAACAAAATCCCGCTGGTTGCCATGTCAAGGCGATGTGCCGGTTCACAAAAACCGTACTTTTCTTTCACTCGCGACATGGCGCTGTCGTAATATTGCGGCTGATTGCCTGGTACGGAAAGCAGTCCACTTGGCTTGTTCACCACCGCAATATAATCATCGCAATACACCAAATCCAACCAAGGTTCCTGCGGCGGGTTATAGTCAATGAGAGCCATATTTATTCCTTATTGGTCACAATCACACGCAGGCAATCCAAGCGCCATGTGGCTTGCTGTAAGCATTGTCGCATTTGTTGTCGTTGCATCTGCAAGGTGTCAATTTCATCCTGACGGATATTTTTATTCACTTTTCGTAAGGCGATGAGACGAGTTAATTCTTCGTCAAGGTGTTGCAGTGCCTGTTGTTCGGCATTGGCGATAATCGCCTTGCTTTGCTGTGCCATTACCTTTTCGCCTTGCGTAATGAGTCTTTCGATATTCGGTCGCAACATTTTCACCACTTTATTCGCCATGTTGCGGTCCATCGGTTTGAGCTTGCGTTGAAAATGATCAAACGCCACTTGTTGCGCTAAGTCATTACCTTTGCTATCTAATAATAAACGTATCGGTGTGGGTGGCAGGAAACGCGTTAATTGTAAACCTTGCGGCGCTTGGGTTTCCACCACATACACTAATTCTAATAACAATGTACCCGCCGGCAGATGTTTATTCGGTAACAACGCGACGGCGCTTTTGCCGATATCGCTGGAGGTGATTAAATCAATGCCGTGGTAAATCATCGGGTGGTCCCACGTGAGAAATTCCAACTCTTCGCGCGCTAACGCCAGTTGACGGTCGAACGTGACGGTGACGCCTTCTTCTTTTAAGCCCGGGAATTCCGGTACCAACATGGTGCCTGTTGGGGTAATCACAATGGATTTTTCCCCTAAATCTTCTTGTTCCACGCCAATGACATCAAACAGATTTAACGAAAAATCGACCAATTCCGGGCTACCATCTTGTGCGGCAATCTCTTGTGCCAGCTGTTTCGCCGGCTCTCCACCATTCGAATTCAGTTCCAGCAACAGATCTCGGCCTTGTTCTAATTGCTGTTTTAAACGTAACCGTTCTTGCTGCGTGTGGTCAATTAAGGCATTTTGAGCGTCAAGTGCGGTCGGATTTTCCAACGTTTTTTGTAATGCTTCACCGAACTGCTCGAATAACAACGCGCCCATTGGGCAGGTTTCGTTGAAGGCATTTAATCCCAAGTGATACCAATCTGCCAACACCGCTTGTGCGCTGTCGGTAAAATACGGCAAATAAATCTGAATATCTTTGGTTTGCCCAATACGATCCAAACGGCCGATACATTGTTCCAACAAGTCAGGGTTTTCCGGCAAATTGAATAACACTAAACGGCTGGCAAATTGGAAGTTTCGCCCTTCGGAACCGATATTGGAACTGAGCAACACTTGAGCACCGTTTTCTTGTTGGGCGAAGTAAGCCGCCGCACGATCGCGCTCCACAATAGCCATTTTTTCATGGAATACGGCGCTGCGAATGCCTTCTTTTTCACGCAGAATCTGCTCCAACTGAATCGCCGTTCCGGCATAACTACAAATGACGAACACTTTTTCTTGCCGATGTTGTTTTAAAAAATCTATCAGCCATTGCACACGCAGGTCAAATTCCCACCATGACGTATTGGCATTGAGTTCGCGCATGAAATGTTCCGGGTAAAGGGCGCATTGCACAGGATGTTCACCAAGTGCCCTGAGGGTTTTAACGGCGTTTTCGTATTGTTTCGGCTGGAGTAGCGCAATCGGATGATAAATTCGTTTCGGAAAACCTTGTACGCTTTGGCGGGTATTGCGAAATAGTAAACGCCCTGTGCCGTGGCGGTCGATAAGTTGTTTAATGAGCGTTTCTTTATTCGTCCCATTGAAATTTATCTCCTCACCCAACAAGGCAGAAATAGTATTTTTTTCCACCGCACTTAAAGGCTTATCCGCCAATAACGCTTGTGCGGCTTCAGCAATCGGTTGGTAATGCTGTTGTTCTTCCAAAAAAGCGTGGTAATTGTGGAAGCGGTGCGGGTCGAGTAAATTCAGACGGGCAAAATGGCTTTGTTGCCCAAGCTGTTCCGGCGTCGCGGTGAGCAATAACACGGCGGGAATGTGTTGCGTGAGTTGTTGCACCAGTTGATATTCCAAACTCGGATTCACTTCGTCATACACCAAATGATGCACTTCATCGGCAATCAACATATCAAATTCCGCCGCCAAGAGTTGTTGTACTCGCTGCGGATGCTGCACTAGCCAGTCTAAGGCGCAAATAATCAGCGATTCGGTAGTAAACGGATTCACTTCCTCCTGCTCTTCTGTCGTGGCAAAATCAGCGCAACGTTCTTCGTCAAACAGCGAAAAATGCAAATTAAAACGACGCAACATTTCCACCAACCATTGATGTTGCAACGTTTCCGGCACAATAACCAACACGCGGCGTACCTTTTCGGCAAATAATTGCTGCTGCAAAATCATGCCGGCTTCAATCGTTTTACCTAAACCCACTTCATCCGCCAACAACACGCGTGGCGCAATACGCTGCCCCGCTTCTTTTGCAATGTGTAATTGATGAGGAATCAACCCGGCGCGGATACCACGTAAGCCCCGCAAGGGCGATTGAAATTGCGCTTTTTGGTATTGCAACGCTTGGTAACGCAACACGAAATGGTCGTTACGATCAATCTGTGCGGAAAACAGGCGTTCTTGCGGTCGGCAAAAAGAAATGCGATGAGCCAGGTCCATTTCACTGACGACACGGTCTTCCTTGCCCTCTTGTTGTACCAAATAGAACAGCAAGCCATTATTTTCCGCCACATTGAGTACTTCACCATGCCAACCTTCTACATGTTGAATCAAATCACCGATACGAAATTGCACACGATTTAACGGCGCGTTTTGTACCGAATAAATACGTTGTTCTTGTGCCGCAGGGAAATCAATTGTCACTTGCCGAAAATCCACAGCGCGAATGACACCCAAGCCTAAATTATTTTCCGTTTCGCTGATCCAACGCTGCCCAACCGCAAAAGTCATAATGCTCTCTCTACTGATAAAAAAGGCGCTATTTTAGCGGTGTTATTATGAAAAATAAACGATAAGAAAAACAACGATTGAACATAAAAGGCAAATTTATGTGATCCACCACTCAAAAAATGTAGCAGATAATTTACATTTTGGAAAATGCTACCTAAAATGACCGCACTTTATCCATTCGTGAGGTCACTATGAATTTACAATCGTATTTACATCAACTAAAAAAAGAACTTTTTTCCGATTGGAAACCTTTTGAAGTGTTTTGGCTATTTCTCTTTATTGCCGCACAAATTGTTGCTTTCGTATTAGATCCGCAATCGCCTTTAGCCATGATTTCCGGTATTGCCGGCGTGATTTGCGTGGTGTTCGTCAGTAAAGGGAAAATCAGTAATTATCTGTTCGGGCTGATTTTTGCCTACACTTACTTCTATGTAGCATGGGGCGAGAATTTCATCGGCGAAATGAATACCGTCTTGTATGTTTATATCCCAGCACAATTTATCGGTTATTTCATGTGGAAAACCCATATGCAACAAGAAAAGAGCGGTGCAGAAAGCGTTATTGCGAAATCACTGACGCTGCAAGGCTGGCTCATCCTTGCCACCACCGTGATTGTAGGTACGTTATTGTTCGTGCAAGCCCTTAATGCGGCAGGCGGCAGCTCCACCGGATTAGACGGTTTGACCACCGTGATTACTGTTTCAGCTCAATTATTGATGATTTTACGCTATCGTGAACAATGGCTTTTATGGATTTTGTTAAATATCCTTTCCATTGCCTTATGGGCAGAAACCCCAGCCATGTATTTAATGTATAGTGCCTATTTATTGAACTCGTTATACGGTTATTACAACTGGACGAAATTAATGAAACAAAAATAATCGTCTATGACTTGTAGCATACTAACGATTTATGCATAAAAAAATGTCGCAATATACTCTATCTATTGCGACATTTTTTTCTTCTGCTTACCACTAAAAATCACTGTAATTTTTGACCGCACTTTGGGTGAAATAGCGCTTATCTTCCCAGCGCAACAGGGTGAGGCGATTATTCCAAACACAGCCGGTATCGAGGGCATAAATATTCGGTGGCGTAGTTTCATCCACTAAGCTCGCCCAGTGACCAAAAACAATATTTTCGGTTTGATACAGCGGATTGTCTAAAGCAAACCAGGGTGCAAGGTTATCCGGCGCATCCTTAATAGGTAACTTACACGCAAAATCGAGACGATGATCCCGATAGCAAAAACGCATGCGAGTAAAGGCATTAATAATGTAGCGCAGGCGATCTAGCCCTTGTAAATGTGGCGACCAACGATCAGGCTGTTCCGAATACATATGTTCAATGAGATAGCGATAATCACCATGGCGAAGTACGTTCTCCACTTCATTAGCACAGGCTTTGGCGGTTGCTAAATCCCAATCGGGCGAAATACCCGCGTGCGTCATGACAAAATTTAGTTGTTCATGGTGAATCAATAAGGGTTGTTGACGCAACCAATGAATCAATTCAAAAAAATCCGGTGCGGCAAAAATCGGTGTAACACGATCACGCGGTTTGATTTTCTTAATCCCAAGTGCGGTAGAAATTAAGTGTAAATCATGATTACCTAAGACAGTGTAAGCGGCACTCCCCAAGGATTTAACGAAACGCAAACATTCTAGCGATTTATCACCGCGTGCCACCAAATCGCCGGTTAAATAAAGGGTATCTTGTGTTGGGTCGAATTTCACTCGATCCAATAACATCTGCAATTCGTCATAACAACCTTGTAGGTCGCCCACTAAATATATCGCCATTTTTGACCGCTCTTTTATGCTTCCGAATCCACTACATCCTCTTTACTCACCTCTGCCGGCGGGTTATCCGCCAGCCAGTTCGCTAAACGGGCATAATCCGCAATGCTAAGATTTTCTGCTCGCGCATTTAAATCGATGTTAAGAGCGGTCAGATTTTCAGGTAAAAATAAACCGGACAAGGCATTACGCAACGTTTTGCGGCGTTGATTAAATGCCTGAGAACAGACGCGATTAAGCCAATATAAATCTTTCACCGGGTGCGGCAGTGTGGCATGCGGGATTAAGCGAACCACGGCAGAATCCACTTTTGGCGCAGGTTTGAAGGCACTTGGCGGCACTTCCAACACCGGCATGACTTGGCAGAAATATTGCGCCATGATGGTCAATCTTCCGTAAGCCTTGCTGTTCGGCGCGGCACATAGGCGTTTCACCACTTCTTTTTGCAACATGAAATGCATGTCTTGAATAATGTGATGATATTTAAACAAATGGAACATTAACGGCGTAGAAATGTTATACGGCAAGTTACCAAACACGCGCAGTTTTTGACCTTTCTCTGCCAAATGCTCCTGTTCATAAAGAGAGGAAAAATCAAACTGCATGGCATCGGTTTCGATGACATTGAGTTTTTGATGTAAAAACGGGTGATGGCGTAAGCGTTCCGCCAAATCACGGTCAAGCTCTAATACGGTCAAATGCTCCACTTGCTCCGCAACGGGCTCTGTCAATGCTCCCAAGCCCGGGCCGATTTCCACTAAAAATTGATTAGCTTGCGGATAAATCGCCGCCACAATATTTTGAATCACATTGTTGTCGTGCAAGAAATTTTGCCCGAATCGTTTACGCGCCGTATGGCCTAAATGCTTTTTGGAATTCATTGAATAAGATCTTATAAAAATAACGAAAAGTGCGGTGTATTATAAAGCAAAATCCCGACCATTGGGTCGGGATGATGATTAATTTAAGTATTTAATGTCGGCGCGTTTACGCAAGGCCTGAACCCAGTCGCGGGCAGAATCTTGTAATTGTTGATTCACAATTTGCTCATAGGCCTTTTGACGATACGCTTCTTCGGTGCGATCCCCTTGGCGAGTATTCGTTACCTCTAAAATATGCCAACCAAATTCCGTTTTAAATGGCGCACTGATCTCGCCTTTTTTCGCGGTACGAATCGCTTGACTGAATGGACCTACATACGCTTCCGGAAAGGCATAACCTAGGTTTCCGCCGTTAGCGCCAGATAGATAATCTTTAGAATATTTCAGTGCTGCCTCAGCAAATGTCATTTTGCCGGAAACAATATCCGCTCGAATTTGTGTTAATTGCTTTTTCGCTTGCGCATCATTTAATAATGGATTTAGTTTCAATAAAATATGACGGACTTCATATTGTGTTCCCTTCACATTTTCCATTTTCCCTTTCGCTTTTGCTTCTTTTTGCATTTTCTCCGCCAGTTCTTCCACTTGCTCACGCGTTACATCAACGCTTTGGCTAATAGCATGGTTACGAACCTCTGCCATTAACACTTGTTGAGCAATCTGTTGGCGATATGCGTGGTAGTTAATCCCTTGATAATCAAGGGCATCCAACAACTGACCAAACGTTAATCCGTTTTGCGCAGCAATGCCTTCGATAATCTGATCAATTTTCGCTTCATTGACTTTAACACCGGACTCTTTTACCGCTTGATTAACCAACATATCATTAATCACTTTATCAATGGCCGCTTGACGGCTGGTTCTCTTATTGAGTATCGGCTTAATTTGACTTTCCAATACCGGCACACCATTAACCGTTGCCACCACTTTTTCTTCGGCTTGCACCTGTGTCGCCATAGCAAAGAAAGCCAGCGCAACAGAAAAAATAAACTTAAAATTCATAGAGTAATATTCCTTAATCAGATTAAATGATGCTGTTTAGAGTATTAATTGACTTAAAGGTTCACGAAGGCTATTTAGACAATAATGCGACTTCGTAACATTGATCAAACTGTTTTGTACGAACTTGAATATTTTCATTACGGCTGGTAGGGACATTTTTGCCCACATAATCCGCCCGAATAGGCAATTCACGGTGACCACGATCCACAAAGATGACTAACTCAATCCGAGATGCTCGTCCAAAATCTGTCAGTGCATCCAATGCCGCACGAATAGTACGACCGGTAAAAAGCACATCATCTACAAGAATAATCTCTTTATTCTGAATATTCATTTGCATTGATGCACCTTTATAAATTGGAGACATTTCCTCTTCTATCAGGCTAAGATCATCACGATAAAATGTAATATCTAAATCAAACGATGGCACATCCACTTGTGTTAACGCCATAATCTTTTGCCGGATCAATTCGGCAATTTCGGCACCACGGCGTTTAATCCCAACAATCACTAAATTATCCAGCGTTTGATGCTTCTCAATAATCTCATGAGAAATCCGTGAAATCGTTCTTAAAAACTGATTTTCATCAACAATAATTTTTTCCATAAGTTGTTACATAAAAAGCGTAGTCAAAACGGGCGCTATCTTAACATTTTTCAATAAAGTGCGGGCAAAAAATATCCTCATTTTTAACCGCACTTCATATGCTTTAAGTTTAATGATCAATGATAAGTCTACCTTAATCAGACACCTTCTTGTACAATGCGAAGAATCTTTAACTTTTCATTACGTTGTTTGGCTAAAATGAGCTAAACATCATCAACTCGAGGATTACGATGCAACTTACCCCTATTATGTATGGATTATTCGCCACAATGACTATCACATTAACGGCTTGCGATAAACCACAAACACCGGTAGAAAACACATCACTATCAACCCCAAAAGCTGAACAAATTGTTGCCCTTGCCGGGGAAACCATGGGAAGTACCTACCATATCAAATACTTAGAAAAAAATAATTTCCCGGCTTCGCCTAAACAAATCCATGAAGATATTGAAAAAATTCTTGTGGATGTTAATGCTAAAATGTCTACTTATATCAAGACCTCTGAGCTAAGCCAATTTAACCAAAATACACAAACCCAAACACCAATCGAAATCTCTTCTGATTTAGCCAAAGTGATCAAGGAAGCAATTCGGCTTAATAAGCTCACACAAGGGGCTTTAGATGTTACCGTTGGACCGGTTGTCAATCTTTGGGGATTTGGCCCAGAAAAACGCATAGAAAAACAACCCACAGAAGAACAACTTGCAGCACGTCAGGCTTGGGTTGGTATCGATAAGTTAACACTTACTGAAAAGGCCGGAAAATTTTACCTTACTAAAGCCATTCCAGAACTGTACGTTGATCTTTCTTCCATCGCTAAAGGATTTGGTGTTGATCAGGTTGCAGATTATTTGGAAAGTCTTCAGATAGAAAATTATATGGTCGAAATCGGTGGGGAAATCCGTGCCAAAGGACATAACAGTGAAGGTAAGCCATGGCAAATTGCAATTGAGCGACCAAGTTTCGATGGATCACAAATTGCTCAGCAAATTATTGGTATAAAAGATTTAGCTATGGCAACTTCCGGTAATTATCGTAACTATTTTGAACAAGATGGTATTCGCTTTTCCCATGAAATAGATCCGCATACCGGTCGCCCAATTCAACACGCGCTCGCCTCAATTACTGTTTTAGCACCTAGCTCCATGACTGCCGATGGCCTCTCTACGGGCTTATTTGTCCTTGGAGAACAAAAAGCAATGGAAATAGCTGAACAGGAAAACTTACCGATATTCATGATTATTAAAAAAGATAAAGGCTACCGCACGGAAATGTCGAGTGCATTTAAGACGTTATTAGAACAATAGTAAAAGCAAAATTAATCTTGACCTTAGCATCATCCTACTCATCAGAGGATGATGTTGATTCTCTCTCCAAATCATTCTCCCTCCCCCACTTTATCCCCCAGTTTCCCCGAAAAATCAAAAACCCCTGACGTTCTCAC
>NZ_KE952588.1:0-1174 GCF_000466335.1 Aggregatibacter sp. oral taxon 458 str. W10330
ATTTTAGCTACCACGCCAGCGCCTACTGTACGGCCACCTTCACGGATAGCGAAACGTAAACCTTGGTCCATCGCGATTGGGTGGATTAAGGATACAGTCATTTTAATGTTGTCGCCAGGCATTACCATTTCCACGCCTTCCGGTAATTCGATAGTACCGGTTACGTCAGTTGTACGGAAATAGAATTGTGGACGGTAACCTTTGAAGAATGGAGTATGACGACCACCTTCTTCTTTGGATAATACGTACACTTCAGATTCGAAGTCTGTGTGTGGAGTAATTGAACCCGGTTTCGCTAATACTTGACCACGTTCGATTTCTTCACGTTTTGTACCACGTAATAATGCACCGATGTTTTCACCTGCACGACCTTCGTCAAGTAATTTACGGAACATTTCAACACCGGTTACGGTTGTTTTCGCAGTTGGTTTGATACCTACGATTTCAACTTCATCACCAGTACGGATGATACCACGCTCTACACGACCGGTTACTACTGTACCACGACCGGAAATAGAGAACACGTCTTCAATTGGAAGAAGGAACGGTTGGTCGATTGCACGCTCAGGTTCAGGAATGTAAGTATCCAATGCTTGAGCTAATTCAAGGATTTTTTCTTCCCATTCTGCTACGCCGTTTAACGCTTGTAATGCAGAACCACGAATGATTGGTGTATCATCACCCGGGAAGTCATATTGAGAAAGAAGTTCACGAACTTCCATTTCAACTAATTCTAATAACTCTTCGTCATCTACCATGTCGCATTTGTTTAAGAATACGATGATGTAAGGTACACCTACTTGGCGACCTAATAAGATGTGCTCACGAGTTTGTGGCATAGGACCATCAGTTGCTGCTACTACTAAGATAGCACCATCCATTTGCGCCGCACCGGTAATCATGTTTTTAACATAGTCGGCGTGTCCCGGACAGTCAACGTGTGCGTAGTGACGGGTTGGTGTGTCGTATTCAACGTGGGAAGTGTTGATGGTGATACCACGCGCTTTTTCTTCCGGCGCGTTATCGATTTGGTCGAATGCACGAGCTGCACCACCATAGTGTTTTGCTAATACGGTAGTAATTGCTGCTGTTAAAGTGGTTTTACCATGGTCAACGTGGCCGATTGTACCCACGTTAACGTGCGGTTTTGTACGTTCAAATTTTTCTTTAGACA
>NZ_KE952589.1:0-12638 GCF_000466335.1 Aggregatibacter sp. oral taxon 458 str. W10330
GCGTGATTTGGTCGTGCATCAAGATGCACGCTACAAACGAAATCACGGATTACACATCTAGGTTAATGTTAATCATTTATACAATAAAATAGGACAAGCGAAAACCTGTCCTATTACACATCAAAAAAACGCTCCTAGAAATTATCCAGCACCGCAATCGCATCGCCCAACTTCTTCACCGTAAAAACAGCCATATTTTCCACCGCACTTTTCGGCTTGTTGGCAAAGGGTACAATGGCACGTTTGAAACCGTGTTTCGCTGCTTCACTGATACGTTCTTGTCCGCTTGGCACCGGGCGAATTTCACCGGCTAATCCCACTTCGCCGAACACCACTAAATCCGGTGGCAATGGGCGATTACGGAAACTAGAAATCAGCGCTAAGAGCAGGGCTAAATCCGCACCGGTTTCCGTCACCTTGACCCCACCCACAACATTGACGAAAACATCCTGATCGCCCATTTGTAGGCCACCGTGGCGGTGGAGTACAGCAAGCAATAAGGCAAGGCGGTTTTGTTCTAGTCCCACAGCAACACGGCGCGGATTGGCGAGCATCGAATGATCCACCAAGGCTTGAATTTCCACCAACAGCGGACGTGTACCTTCCCACAGCACCATTACCGAACTGCCTGAGGTCTGCTCATCACCACGACTTAAAAAAATCGCTGATGGATTTTTTACCTCTCTCAGCCCTTGTTCCGTCATAGCAAATACGCCTAATTCATTCACGGCACCAAAGCGATTTTTGTGGCTACGCAAGGTACGATAGCGTGAATCGGTTTCGCCTTCTAATAATAAAGAGCAGTCGATAACGTGCTCCAACACTTTCGGCCCTGCCAAGGTACCGTCTTTTGTCACATGCCCCACCATCACGATCGCGACCTGACGGGTTTTCGCATAACGGGTTAAAAAAGAAGCACATTCGCGCACTTGCGCCACACTGCCAGGCGAGGATTGAATATCGGCTAAGTGCATGACTTGAATGGAGTCGATAACAATAATCTGTGGCTTTAACTGATCCGCCAAATGACAAATTTGTTCCACAGAGGTTTCCGACAGCATATGGAGTTTTTCCGGCGGCAACCCAAGGCGTTTAGCACGCATCGCCACTTGTTGCAAAGACTCCTCACCAGTCACATAAAGTGCGGTCATTTTTTGCGACAAATGACACATCACCTGTAACAGCAACGTACTCTTCCCCGCGCCCGGATGGCCGCCAATCAAAATCGCACTGCCCGGCACAACACCGCCGCCTAGAACGCGATCCAATTCTTTAAAACCGCTACTAAAACGCGGCGTTTCTTGTAGGCTAATTTGATCTAAGGTTTGGATTTTAGCGCGGGTTTCACCGGCATAACCGGAAAAACGATCCGCTTTATTATTTGGCGTAGAAACCAACCGTACTTCGGAAATGGTGTTCCACGCTTTACAGGAGGAACACTGCCCTTGCCAACGAGAATACTCTGCACCGCAATCATTGCACACATACGCCGTTTTTGCTTTTGCCATGATCGCCCCTTATTCTTCGCCAAGCGTTAATGTCACCAGATGAAGCATACGCTGTGCATACTGTGGTGTTTGGATAAGATCGAACAATTTACGCATTGCTAACCCATTGTCTTTCGTTTCGCTATGTAAGCGAATAATTTCACGAATTTGCGCCAAGAATTGGGCGTTGGCCTCGGTCAATGCCGTCAGCACATTTTCCAACGCATAGTGATGATTTGCTGCTAGCTGTTCATTGAGTGCCGTTTCTAAGAGATTTTTGTTATCGTCATAATAATGTGCCAAATTAAAAAAGGCGCCGACACGCTCAACGGTTTTAATAAAATCGGTCGCAAAATGATCCGCGCCCAATGCTAACGTTTCTTCGATTAGCGCTTGTTCATAATGCAAAAGTGCGGTCAGTTTTTCCGATGTTTTTTTTGCGTATTTTTCCGTATGCAAAAAACCACGCCAGCGTTCGATCCAATCTGAGGCTTTAGGAATTAAGCCTTGCGCCAGTTGATAACCGCGTTTGGCTTTGCTCATGGAATAAAAATGCACGTTGCCTTGATAATGGTTTAGAAAATCCGCCACAAAGGCAAAAAAAGGTGCTAATCCGCCTTCTTTAATTTCAAATTCAATTTCGCTAATGGCCTGCTGTTTTTCACCGGCAATCACCTTGCCTACATCCACCGCCACTTCAATTTGGCTCGTCGGCGTGGTTTGAATTAACCACATATGACGTTCAAAATCCGTGCTAAAAATCGGGTTTAGTGGCGCTGTTATTTCTAGCGATAATTCATAGTGTTCCGTTAATGCCGCCAAATTGGGTTCCGCATTTGGCAAGGCCACATTATATTCAGGGCGAACGTGCAAACCGCCCGACACCTTGCCATCGGTTTTTAGCGTTAACGTATAATCATCGCCTTTTTGTCGAACGCGCAGCCCCATCTTATGTCGGGTAAAATATCCGTCAGCCGTATCATAATAGGTGTTCGCCAAGAAGGCTTTTTGATGCGCAATCACGTTAAATTGTGCCAAAATCGAGGCGAATTGTTCGATCTGAATATTTTCTACCGCCAGTTTTAATTCAATTTCATCCTGCATACGCTTTCCTTTAAATTCCTTCATTTTTCTGTTTTATTCGTATTTTCTCTCTGCATTATCCGATAAAAGCCTGATTTTTTCGATTAAAATCGTGAATTTTTCATTGACATCATGTAATATGCGCACTGAATTATTAACCTTATCTCCTAAGGAGTTCCTTTTATGGCGATGAATAATATCCTTGGATTATTTGCTCACTCCCCTTTAAAACCTCTCCAAAAACATTCCAGCAAAGTTACCGAATGCTGTGAATTATTAATTCCTTTCTTTGAAGCTATCTTTAAAGAAAACTGGAGCGGTGCAGAGCAACTTCGTCTTGATATCTCCGCACATGAGCGCCAAGCCGATGCGTTAAAACGTGAAATTCGATTAAAATTGCCACGCGGTTTATTCATGCCGATTGAACGCACCGATTTGCTGGAGTTGGTAACTCAACAAGATAAATTAGCCAATTATGCCAAGGATATTGCAGGTCGCATGGTAGGACGTCAATTCGGTATTCCGCAAGAAATGCAGGAAGAATTTATGAGCTATGTCAAACGCAGCTTAGATGCCACAGAACAAGCGCATAAAGTGATTGAAGAAATGGATCAATTATTGGAAACCGGCTTTAAAGGACGTGAATTAAATTTTGTTAATCAAATGATTAACGAACTTGATACCATTGAAGACGATACGGATCAAATGCAAATTAAATTAAGAAAAATGTTGTTTGAAATCGAAGGGCGTTATAACCCTATTGATGTCATGTTCTTATATAAAATTATTGAATGGGTCGGTGTATTGGCCGATCAAGCACAACGTGTCGGCTCGCGTATTGAACTTATGCTGGCGCGCTCCTAATTTTCATTAATTTAGGTATTCTTCATGGAATTACTCTCTCAATATGGTTCACTATTAATTATTATTACAGCCGTTTTCGGCTTTTTCATGGCCTTTGGTGTCGGTGCCAACGATGTTTCAAACGCAATGGGAACATCCGTTGGCTCAGGTACCATCACCCCTAAACAAGCGATTATTATTGCCATGATTTTTGAAGCGGCCGGTGCCTATTTAGCCGGCGGCGAAGTTACCGAAACCATTAAAAGCGGTATCATTGACACCACTCAATTCATCAACCAACCTGAAGTCTTAGTTTTCGGCATGATGGCCGCCCTCTTTGCCTCCGGTGCTTGGTTATTAATTGCCTCCAAAATGGGCTGGCCTGTATCTACCACACATTCTATTGTGGGCGCTATTGTGGGTTTTTCTTGCGTGACAGTAGGGTTTCAGTCGGTGGATTGGAGCAATATTAAAAATATTGTCGGCAGTTGGTTCATTACACCGGTCATTGCCGGTATTCTTGCGTATGCCATTTTTTATAGCACGCAAAAACTGATTTTTGATACAGAAAGTCCGCTTCGAAACGCGCAAAAATACGGCCCTTATTACATGGGCATCACCATTTTCATTTTGTGTATCGTCACCTTAACCAAAGGGTTAAAACACGTTGGCTTAAACTTAAGCAATACAGAAAATATTCTGCTTTCATTCGGCATCAGTCTGATCAGTATTGTTTACAGCCATTTCTATTTCCGTAGCAGTAAATTCAAATTCAAAATGCTAGAAGGCGGCGCTTTCGGCGGTGTAGAAAAAGTTTTCAGCATGTTAATGCTAATGACCGCTTGTGCGATGGCCTTTGCACATGGTTCAAATGATGTTGCGAATGCTATCGGCCCACTTTCCGCCGTGGTCGCAATTATCGAGAGTGACGGTCAAATTATCAATAATGCTCCGCTGGCATGGTGGATTCTCCCTCTTGGCGCCTCCGGCATTATGGTCGGTCTGATTGTTATGGGATACAAAGTGATGGCGACTATCGGTACCGGCATTACGGACTTGACCCCAAGCCGTGGTTTTGCTGCGCAATTTGCCACAGCGATGACTGTGGTTCTCGCCTCTGGTACCGGTTTGCCGATTTCTACCACGCAAACGCTTGTTGGTGCGGTATTAGGGATTGGATTTGCACGAGGGATTGCCGCCATTAATTTAACGGTTATTCGTAATATTTTTGTTTCTTGGATTGTTACGCTGCCGGCAGGTGCATTATTTGCCATTATTATTTACTATCTGCTACAAGCCATTTTCCATTAATATCGGCTTAAGTGCGGTCTAATTTGGCAGCGGATTGTTGACGGCATAGTTAACCGGTTGTGTCATCTCAGCATTAGTGGGACAATCGGTTTGATCCGGAATCAGGCTTTTCATTATTTTATACAATAGAAGGGGTTCAATATGAAAAAAGTCATGCATTATTTGCTTGTACCGTTTTTTTTAAGTGTTGGAATTTCTGCCGCTTATGCGGAAACACAATATGTCACAGAAAATCTTTCTACTTTTTTACGTAAAGGTGCCGGAGAACAATTTAAAATTGCAGGCTCAATTCAAGCCGGTGAAGCCGTCACAGTGCTTGATAAAAAAGATCGCTATACACTGATTCGTGACAGCAAAAATCGTGAAGCGTGGATTCTTAGTAGTGAACTCAGCCCGAATGCCAGCAGCAAGTTGGAAAACCCAAAACTCAAAAGCCAGATTCAAGAATTAAGCTTAAAACTCAATCGATTAGATGACGCTTGGCAACAACGTACGGCAGAAATGCAACGTCGAACCAAACAAGCGGAACAACAAAGCAGCGAATTATTAGAACAAAATTCGCAACTCAAACGCGAATTAGAAATCACAAAAAATAAAAACCGTGATTTAGAAGCCATGTTGGATGCCGGCAAACGCGAAATTGCTATTCAATGGTTTATTTACGGCGGTTCCGTATTGGGTGTCGGCTTATTAATCGGTTTAATCCTGCCATTAATCATGCCAAAACGCCGTCGTCGTGATGGTTGGGCATAATGGTTAAGACGCCATTTCACGTTTATTTGGTTGGTGGCGCAGTGCGTGACCAACTGCTTAACCTGCCGGTAAAAGACCGTGACTGGGTGATTGTGGGGGCGACGCTGCAAGCCTTGCTCGATCTCGGTTATCAACAAGTCGGCAAAGACTTTCCTGTCTTTCTCCATCCGCAAAGTAAAGAAGAATATGCGCTCGCACGCACTGAGCGTAAATCAGGTCAAGGTTATACGGGCTTTATTTGTGACTTTTCCGCCGATATTACCCTTGAACAAGATTTAATTCGCCGCGATCTCACCATTAACGCCATAGCGCAAGATTTACAAGGCAATTTATACGATCCTTACCACGGTGCCGATGATTTACAACAGCGTATTTTGCGCCACGTTTCCCCGGCGTTTGTGGAAGATCCCTTGCGCGTATTACGCGTTGCTCGCTTTGCCGCTCGCTATCATCATTTGGGATTTACCATTGCGCCGGAAACTTTGCAATTAATGCAAACACTCACGCAGCAAGGCGAATTGCAACATCTCACCGCCGAGCGGGTTTGGGCGGAAACGGAAAAAGCGCTCAATGAGAAAAATCCTGAAATCTATTTTGAAACCTTGCGTCAGGTGGGCGCCCTTGCCGCCTTATTCCCGGAATTAGATGCCTTATATGGTGTGCCAAACCCTGCCAAATATCATCCTGAAATTGACAGTTTTGTGCATACTATGATGGTATTACAACAAACCACCTTGCTTTCCGAACAGGTAGATTGCCATAAAAGTGCGGTGCGTTTTGCCGCCATTTGTCATGATTTAGGCAAAGCAAAAACACCAAAATCCAATTGGCCACATCATCATGGCCATGAAAAATTAGGTATTACGCCTACGCGCAATCTGTGCAAACGTCTCAAAGTCCCGTCCTATTATCAACAACTGTCGGAGCTGACTTGTGAATACCACACGCATATTCACAAAATCTTTGAGCTACGCCCGGAAACGGTGGTGAAACTATTTAATACGTTTGATGTGTGGCGTAAGCCATTACGTTTTATGGAATTTCTCTTAGTGTGTTTTGCCGATACTCGCGGCAGAAAGGGCTTTGAACATAGCCAATACCCACAACAAGAATTTGCGTTGGCTTTATATCAAGCGGCCTTAAAAGTCGATGTTCAATCTATTATTGCTGCCGGTTTTGAACATAAAGCCATTCGCGATCAGCTGAATCGCGGTCGTATTTTCGCCGTAAAACAAAAACGTGCGGAAATCTTACCGCACTTTTCTCCCCCAACGATCACTCAGGAAAAATAACGACTTATGAAAACACTAACCTCTTATTTGTGGATGCTATTTATCGGTTTACTCTTAACCGGTTGTGTCGTCACCGATGAACAACGCCCAACAGATGTCAAACATATCGACAGCACCGATCCGACTTGGCAACAACATTTGCAACAAATTAAACGAATTGAAGGCTATCAAGCTTTAGGGCAGCTTGGCTATATCAGCAAAAAAGAACGGTTTTCTACTCGTTTTGACTGGCAATACCATAATCCCCAAAATTATACGCTGAAATTGTATTCCACCCTCAGTAGCGAAACGTTGCAAATTCAAATGCACGCCCAAGGCATGACCATTTCCGATAATAAAGGGCGTCAACGTTCTGCGGCGGATGCCAAAATGTTGTTACGGGAAATTATTGGCATGGACTTCCCATTGGATCAATTTGCTTTTTGGTTAAAAGGACAACCCAAAGATAACGATGATTATCATGTGGGAGAAAATCACCTACTTGCCTCGTTCACGCATTTCTTTGACGGTAAAACGTGGACGGCGGATTATTTGTCTTATCAATCTGGCTCTCAACCACCAATGCCCGAAAATATCTTGCTGAAAACTGACGGACAAACGCTGAAAATCCGTGTTGATGAATGGAAATTCTAAGGCATGAAAACATATCAATTTTCCACCGCACTTTTATCTCATCCGTCATTGAAAAGCGCACAACCGTTGCGCTTTCCTTGCCCGGCTAAATTAAATCTTTTCTTATACATCAATGGCAAACGCCCCGATGGCTACCATGAATTACAAACATTATTTCAATTTTTAGACTTTGGTGATTGGCTATCAATTAAAGTGAGAAATGATGGCAAAATTAATTTAGTCTCATCCATTCCTGATTTAAACGTAGAAGATAACTTAATTTATCGTGCCGCAACCTTGCTTCAACGCCATACTAATACGTCACTTGGTGCCGATCTGGAATTGGATAAAATTTTGCCGATTGGTGGTGGTGTCGGCGGTGGTTCATCCAATGCAGCAACGACTTTAGTAGCATTAAATGATTTATGGAAAACAGGTTTAACGACTGAAGAATTAGCCCAATTGGGCTTAAGCTTAGGAGCGGATGTGCCGATTTTTGTGCATGGCAAGGCCGCATTTGCCGAGGGCGTCGGTGAACAAATCACTTATTGTGAAGTACCGGAAAAATGGTATGTCGTGCTCAAACCGAATGTCTCCATTTCTACGGCTGTTGTATTTTCGGATCCTGCTTTACCACGGAAAACACCAAAGAAACCGTTGTCACAATTACTCCAAGAAGAATACGCAAACGATTGCGAAAAAGTTGTTCGTGATCATTATTCTGAGGTTGAAGAATTGCTTAACTGGTTGGTAAAATATGCACCGGCCAGACTCACCGGAACCGGCGCTTGTGTTTTTGCAGAATTTGATGATGAAAAATCTGCACAATGGGTTCTTGAGGCAAAGCCCCAAAATTGCTTTGGCTTTGTTGCAAAAGGATTAAACCTTTCTCCATTACATGCCATGTTACAACGCACAAATGTTGAAAATTTGCCCGACTCAAGCCACTAATACTTACTTAATAAATCTATAACTCCCGAGGTTAAACGAATATGCCTGATATTAAACTCTTCGCCGGTAATGCAACACCGGAACTCGCCAAACGTATTTCAATATGCTTAAAAACCAAATTAAGCGATGCAACCGTTGGCCGTTTTAGTGACGGTGAAGTGCAAGTGCAAATTAATGAAAATGTTCGTGGTAGCGATGTATTCATTATCCAATCCACCTGTGCACCCACCAATGACAACTTAATGGAATTGTTAGTAATGGTTGATGCACTGCGTCGCGCTTCTGCAGGCCGTATTACCGCTGTGGTGCCTTATTTCGGCTATGCCCGCCAAGATCGCCGTGTTCGTTCTGCGCGTGTGCCAATTACCGCAAAAGTGGTGGCAGATTTCTTATCCGGTGTCGGCGTTGACCGTGTATTAACCTGTGATTTACACGCAGAACAAATCCAAGGATTCTTTGATGTACCGGTGGATAACGTATTCGGCTCTCCGGTGTTAATTGAAGATATTTTAAAGAAAACCGATTTGGTGAATCCAATCGTGGTCTCTCCGGACATTGGCGGTGTTGTGCGTGCCCGTGCTGTGGCGAAACTATTAAACGATACGGATATGGCAATTATCGATAAACGTCGCCCACGTGCTAACGTTTCTCAAGTCATGCATATTATCGGGGATGTGGCTGATCGCGACTGTATCTTGGTAGATGACATGATCGATACCGGCGGTACTTTATGCAAAGCCGCGGAAGCATTAAAAGAACGTGGCGCAAAACGTGTATTTGCTTATGCGACTCATGCGGTTTTCTCCGGTTCCGCAGCAAAAAATCTTGCCAGTGATGCCCTTGATGAAATCGTTGTGACCGATACCATTCCTCTTACCGATGAAATTATCGCATTAGGAAAAGTGCGTGCCTTAACGCTTTCAAAAATGCTTGCCGAAGCAATTCGCCGTATCAGTAATGAAGAATCTATTTCAGCGATGTTTGATGAATAAGGCATAAATAAACGCCAATACATTCAAATCTTCTTTATTGCGCCCAAGTTAATGTTAATGCATTAGGTTGGGCGTTTTTCTTAGATGAACCAACCCAATGATCTTTGATGAGTAAAACGGCAGGATAAGTTTCAGGAAGTGATATCAATCGGAGAATTGAGGGTTTCTGCATTCAATTAAAGGACTGATACCCTCCTTTAGAAAACATTTTAAGATAAATTAATCTGGCAGCAACAAATCTTAGAAGTCACTGCCAGATTCAATATTATCCTCGCATCAAAATGCGTTAGATATTTTGATTGATGAATGCGGCTAATTGATTTTTAGGCAATGCACCTACTTGGCTTGCTACCGGTTTGCCGTCTTTGAACAACAATAATGTCGGGATGCTACGAACACCGAATTGTGCCGGTGTGGCTTGATTGTCGTCGATATTGATTTTCACAATCTTTACTTTACCGGCAAATTCAACTGCCAACTCGTCTAAAACTGGGGCAATCATTTTGCACGGACCACACCACGGTGCCCAAAAATCTAACAATACCGGCACATCAGAATTAACCACATCGGCTACGAAAGTCGCATCGCTGGAATGTAATACTTCACTCATTTTTCTGTCCTTATTTCTTTTGATGAATCATGCCATTTGATCTGGCATTGCTTGTTTAAGTGTCTGCGCATAATAGCATAGCGTAGAGCCATTCGCACAAATTAGTTTAATTGCTGAAAACTAAGATGGTAGCACCTTGTTATCACAAGGCTTACCGCTCCCCACCGCATAAATATTTGATAAGGTCACATCGGCAATACTGGTTAACGCTTCTTCTGTTAAAAAGGCTTGATGCCCAGTGAGTAAGACATTGTGACAAGATGATAAGCGGCGGAAAACATCATCTAAAATGACTTCATTAGATTTGTCTTCAAAGAATAAATCTCTTTCGTTTTCATACACATCCATTCCTAAAGAACCGATTTTACGTTGTTTTAACGCATCAATCGCAGCTTGCGTATCAATTAAAGTGCCACGACTGGTGTTAATAATCATGACGCCATCTTTCATTTTGGCAAACGCATCACGATTTAATAAATGGTAGTTTTCCGGTGTAGCAGGGCAGTGCAACGTAATGATATGTGAACGATGATAAATTTCATCTAACGTCACGTATTCCGCCCCGAGCTCTTCTGCTGCCTTATTTTTAAACGGATCATACGCCAAAATATGCATACCGAACCCTTTTAGAATGCGCATAACAGCCACACCAATCTTACCGGTGCCAATCACCCCAACAGTTCGGCCATGCATATTAAAACCTATCAACCCTTCCAAAGAAAAGTTCGCTTCACGAGTGCGTTGATAAGCGCGGTGAATACGGCGATTTAACGTCAGCATTAGCCCAACCGTATGTTCCGCGACAGCTTCCGGTGAGTAGGCCGGTACACGAACCACAGTTAAGCCCAGCTCTTGTGCTGCTTTTAAATCCACATTATTAAAGCCGGCACAACGTAATGCGATAATTTTTACGCCAAGTGCGGCCAATTTTTCCAACACTTTTCGGCTTCCGTCATCATTAACAAAAATGCACACGGCATCACAATGCTCCGCCATTTTTGCTGTTCGCTCGCTAAGCATAAAATCAAAAAACTCTAGCACCAGCCCATACTTAGCATTAATTAATTCTAAATACTTTCGGTCATAACTTTTTGTACTGTACACCGCAACTTTCATTTTGCCCTCCGTGAATGACTTATTTAAGTTGTGCAAACGCCTGCATTAAATCCGCTTTAATATCCTCAATGTTTTCTAATCCTACTGAAAAACGCAATAGATTATTTGTAATACCGCGAGCAATACGCTCTGCTTCAGGAATATCCATGTGCGTTTGCGTTGCCGGATAGGTAATAAAACTTTCCGTGCCGCCAAGACTTTCGGCAAAGGTAATCAATTTAATGGCTTTTAAGAAAGTATTTACCCAATTTTCATCCTGTAAACGGAAAGAGAGCATTCCCCCCTTATTTGGGTATAACACATCTTTAACTTGTGGCTGTTGGCGTAAAAATTCGGCAACCGCTTTCGCATTTTCTTCATGACGTTGCATACGTAAAGCTAAAGTTTTCATGCCTCGAATGGTTAACCAAGAATCAAATGGTGACAGCACCGGACCGGAACCATTTTGAATGTAAAATAGACGATTACATAATTCCTGCCCTTTCGCCACAATTAAACCAACCAATACATCATTATGACCGGCAATATATTTCGTACCACTATGGATAACAATGTCTGCCCCATGCTCCATTGGACGGAACAACACCGGTGTTAAGAACGTATTATCCACAATAAGTAATAAATTGTGTTTTTTCGCCACCTTCGCAATCGCATCCACATCACATTCTTCCATTAACGGATTAGAAGGGGTTTCAATAAAAATAGCTTTGGTATTTGGCGTAATCGCCGCCTCAATCTCACTAATAGACGCTGTATTCACATAGACCGGTTTCACACCGTGCGTATTTTTATAGCAAAAATCCAATAATCGATAGGTGCCACCATATACATCGCTGGATACAATCCACTCATCCGGTGAGGTAAAGAGAGACATTAGTAATTGAATTGCCGCCATACCGGAAGAACAAGCAAATCCGCGATCACCTTTTTCTAATTTAGCAATAGTTCCTTCTAGTACACTGCGGGTCGGGTTTTTCGTTCTTGTGTAATCAAATCCGGTACTTTCACCGATGCCATGATGCCCATAAGCCGTAGAAAGGAAAATTGGTGTGGAAACTGCACCGGTCCGCGCATCTGTACGATTACCGGCTTGAGCCAATAAGGTATCAATCTCATATTCTTGCGTCATAAATCCTCCGATAAAATAACAAAATTTTATACCGCACTTTTGATAAAAATCGTGCATGCATTTTGGCACAAAGCACAATGTGATTAAAGGAGATTTTTATAACGGTTTCATCAAATAAATGAAAAATTTACTATTGAAATTTTAAAATTTGCATTTTTTTTCAACAAACACATTTATTTTTCTAAATTGTTTATTGACAGTGAGACATAAGTCAGTAAAATGCACGCCACTAACAGCGAATGCGGGAATAGCTCAGTTGGTAGAGCACGACCTTGCCAAGGTCGGGGTCGCGAGTTCGAGCCTCGTTTCCCGCTCCAAACTAATGGCGTGTTAGCAAAGCGGTTATGCACTGGATTGCAAATCCATGTAGCTCGGTTCGACTCCGGGACACGCCTCCATAACCTTTTAGCGCAGTTAGTTATTTTGCCCGAGTGGTGGAATCGGTAGACACAAGGGATT
>NZ_KE952589.1:12738-33191 GCF_000466335.1 Aggregatibacter sp. oral taxon 458 str. W10330
GTTCAAGTCTGGCCTCGGGCACCATTTTAAAGATAATTTATTCTTTAAAATCCTCTAAATAAATCATATCGTTGGGTCGTTAGCTCAGTCGGTAGAGCAGCGGACTTTTAATCCGTTGGTCGAAGGTTCGAATCCTTCACGACCCACCAAACCAATAAATATTTTCAGATTAGTTTCCTAGTGCGCCATTTCTTTTTGTAAATGTCCTTCATTCAAGTAAATGAATTGTGAACATTAGTCACTTTTTTTAAAAAGTAACATTATTCTACTCTTACCTGCTCTAATATCCCTAGCAAAAGCAAAAATATTTCAATGCAATTTTTAATCTCTTTATTAGCTTGCCTGTAAAATCGTACACAATATTAGATCCGATAATAAACCATAAACGAATAATTTAAGACTATGCTATAATTAACTCGTTTTTTATTAACAAATTAGGTACCCCATGAAAAAACTACTCTTTATACTTGCCGGCATATTAGCAATCACAGCTTGCTCTCAACCCAAAGATATCTATTTTAACGGATCCGAGGGATCTCACTCCGGATTAAAATACGATAAAACAACGAAAACCATTGGGATAAACCCATAGTTCTCTAAAAAGTGCAGTGAAACCGCATTTTATACTGTTATACACAGATTATAGGGAACACTCTCCTATAGCCTTTCACAGATTCAAAGGCATCATGTGAATCTCAGAGAAAGATAATTTTCATTCTTTCTTCCATAATAAAAAACCGAGCATAAGCTCGGCTTTTTTATTCGTCTTGCAAAAATTAGTATGCTAACACAGCACGACGGTTTTTAGAGTAAGCAGCTTCGTCATGACCTAACACTGCTGGTTTTTCTTCACCGTAAGAAACGGTAGAGATTTGGCTACCTTGAACACCTTTAGAGGTTAAGAAGCTTTGCACTGCGTGTGCACGACGTTCACCTAATGCCATGTTGTATTCTGGTGTACCACGTTCATCGGTGTTACCTTCAACACGAACACTTGTTGCTGGGGTAGCTGTCAAGTATGCAGCATGCGCATCTAAGATTTGAGCATATTCGCCTTCAATATTGTATTTATCAAAACCGAAATATACAGTGTTATAACGTTGTTGCAAATCTTGAACAGAATAGCCGCCAAAAGTTTGGCCATTACCATTACCGTTTTCAGTTTTATTTGAAGATCCGCAAGCTGCTAATACAGCTACAGAACCAGCAACTAACAATGCTTTGGTTAATTTATTCATTGAATTCTCCTTGTTTATTTAGTTAAGTATGGTGACCAAGCTGGAAATTTCACTTGTCCATCATTTCCTGGTAAACGTGCTTTAAAGCGACCGTCTGTGGACACTAATTGTAGCACCTTTCCCAAGCCTTGGGTAGAGCTGTAAATAATCATAATACCATTAGGTGAAATACTCGGACTTTCATCTAAAAAAGTTGAACTTAGCACTTCGGAGCTACCTGATGCCAAATCTTGTTTCACGATGCTATTACTTCCATCTACCATCACTAACGTATTGCCATCTGCGCTGATTTGGCCACTACCACGTCCACCAACTAAAGATACACCGCCACCGGTTGCACTCATACGGTAAACTTGCGGAGAGCCGCCTCTGTCGGAGGTGAACACGATTGATTGGCCATCAGGCGACCAAGATGGTTCGGTATTATTGCCGGCACCACTGGTTAACTGAGAAACCTGTCCACTACCCAAATTTATTACATAAATATTTAATACGCCATCTTTTGAAGACGCAAAAGCTAATCTTGAGCCATCCGGAGAAAATGCCGGCGCCCCATTATGTCCAGGGAATGAAGCGACGACCTTACGCGCCATGGATCCCAAATCTTGTAAAATAATTTGCGCTTTTTTATTTTCAAAAGAAACATAGGCAAGTTTTTTACCGTCAGGAGACCATGCCGGAGACATAAATGGCTGGGAACTCTTATTAATAATGAATTGATTAAACCCATCATAATCTGCTACGCGAACTTCGTAAGGCTGAGAGCCCCCATTTTTTTGTACAACATACGCAATACGGGTTCTAAATGCGCCGCGAATACCGGTTAATTTTTCAAAGGACTCATCGCTCACCGTATGAGCACCATAACGCAGCCATTTTTGTGTCACCGTATATTGATTTTGTGAAAGAATCGAACCGGCACTTCCCATGGTATCCACTAATTGATATGCAATATCAAAGCCTCCATTGGATGGGGTAACTTGCCCAACAATAACCGCTTCAATACCTTGTGCAGACCAAAGTTGAGGATTAACCTCTGCAGCAGAAGTCGGTTGCTGAGGCATTTTACTCACTTCCATCGGATTAAATTTTCCGCTATTGCGCAAATCATCGGCGATGATCTTTGCAATATCTGCCGGTGCACTGCCCGGACCATTCCATTTAAACGGCACCACAGCAATTGGTCGAGCAGAATCCATTACCTCATCAATTACGATGCGCACTTCTGCCTGAGCTACGGACGATAGCCCTAATAGCATAATCAATAAACTAAAAATTCGAATAACAATTTTCATTTGTTCTCCTATCGTTTTAAAAACGCAATAAAAAATTACCGCACTTTTCTTGGGTCAAATCCAAGCGTAAAACTCTTAAACATTTGATACTCTTCCGGTGTTGGCGCTCTACGCATTTTTTTCGCTTGTGAAATCGCATTTAATGCTGCAGCACATAAATCATTTGGTCCGGATTTTTTCTCATATGACAAAATAGTTCCATCACTCGAAATTTCCATTTTAATATCGCAAACTTTGCCGATAAATCGATTATCGCCACGAAAATACGGTTTTATCGAAGAGTAAACAATGCCGGCATAGGCCGAGCCGGTTTTACCACCGTCGCCCGCCCCCATGGATGCACCTGTACCAAGGCTTCCTTGTTTATTTGCATTACCACCTCGTGTTGCGCTACCTCCACCGACATCACCACCGTTAAAGAAATCATCTAGCGCATTTTGATCTGCTTTCCGTTGAGCATCGGCTTTCGCCTTAGCTTCAGCCTCTGCTTTCGCTTTTGCATCTGCTTTTGCCTTGGCTTCCGCTTTTGCTTTCGCTTCGGCATCCGCCTTTGCTTTAGCCTCTGCTTTTGCCTTAGCTTCTGCATCCGCTTTTGCTTTAGCCTCAGCTTTCGCCTTAGCTTCTGCATCGGCTTTTGCTTTCGCCTCAGCTTTTGCCTTAGCTTCCGCATCCGCTTTTGCTTTAGCCTCTGCGTCAGCTTTCACCTTGGCTTCCGCTTCAGCCTTTGCTTTAGCTTCTTGTTTTGCTTTTTCAATAGCTGCAGCCTTCGCTTTTGCCTCTTCTTCCTCTTGTTTTGCCGCAGCAGCTAACCGTTTTGCTTCAGCATCTGCTTTTAATTTAGCCGCCTCAGCAGCTTGTTTAGCCTTAGCTTCCTCAGCTTGCTTTTGTTTTTCAAGAGCTTCCAGACGGGCTTTTTCTTCCTGCTGTTTTTTCTGCTCAGCTAATAATTTTTGTTTTTCCTGCTCTTTTTGTTGTTCCAGTGCTTTTTGTCGAGCAATTTCTTCTTGGCGTTGTTGCTCTTCTTTTAACGCCTCTTGTTGTTTTTGTTCTTGTTGTTTTTGTTCTTCCTGTTTTTGCGCTTGTTCTTCCTGTTTTTTATCTTCTAAAGATTGTTTTTTTTGCTTTTCGGCTTGACCTTTTTTCTGCTGTTGAATTCGACCCCATTCTTGTGCGGCAGAACCGGTATCAACCATGACTGCGCCAATCACTTCGCCATCATCACCTTCTCCGCCGCCCATAATATCAACGTTATGATAGAGCGAGCTCAAAATTAATAACACAAACAAAGCCAAGTGCATTATGATCGAAATCATAACGGCATTAACATCGCCTTTTTGTCGCTTATTCTGCACACTCGTTACCTATATTTATTAAATGGGATTTGTCATTAATCCAACTGATTTAATGCCGGCAAGGTGAAGTAAATTCAGTGCTTTAATCACCTCTTCATAAGGCACATCCTTTGCACCACCAACTAAGAACATCGTATTGTTATCTTTATCAAACTCTTGTTTTGATAATTGGGTAACCATATCTTCAGTTAAATTTTCTGTACGGTTACCACCAATTGAAATGGCGTACTGCCCCACACCCGATACCTCTAAAATAACCGGTGTTTTGTCTTCAGTAGACACATTTTGGCTTTGCACGGCATCCGGCAATTCAACTTCTACACTTTGACTAATAATAGGCGCCGTAGCCATAAAAATTAAAACCAATACTAAAAGCACATCCAAAAATGGCACAATATTGATTTCAGATTTGATATCGCGACGCTGACGACGATAAGACATATCAACCCTCTAAACTGAGAATTCTAAAAACAGCTAAAATAATGACCGCACTTTATCAAAATGCGGTGAGAACTCATTACAATTAATTATGATGCGTTTTACCAAACACTTGACGATGTAAGATCGTTGTAAACTCATCAATAAAATTGCCGTAGTTTTGCTCTAATTTATTTACACGTAAACTTAAACGGTTATAAGCCATAACAGCTGGAATCGCTGCAAACAAACCGATTGCTGTTGCAATTAACGCTTCGGCAATTCCTGGTGCAACCATTTGCAATGTCGCTTGTTTTGCTCCGCTTAACGACATGAATGCGTGCATAATCCCCCAAACCGTACCAAAAAGACCGATATATGGGCTAATGGATGCGACGGTTGCCAAGAATGGAACGCGCGTTTCAATATCTTCAATTTCGCGATTCATAGATAAATTCATTGCACGGGTACTTCCTTTAATGATAGCTTCCGGTGCATCTGGGTTTGCTTGTTTTAAACGCGTAAACTCTTTAAAACCAACATAAAAAATCTGTTCGCTACCGGTTAATCCATCACGACGATTAGACAACCCTTCATATAATTTATTTAAATCCTCGCCCGACCAAAAGCGTTCTTCAAATACCATGGATTCTCTTAAGGCTTTTGTTAACACACGGCTACGCTGAATAATAATTGCCCAAGAGGTGATTGAGAAAGCGATAAGAATCAGAATCACTAACTGAACAACGATACTCGCTTTTAGAAACAAATCTAAAAAGTTTAACTCTGCGGTCATTATATGCTCCGAAAATAATTTATTTATATTTGATGAGTTAGCATTGTCTTGATTACCTGTGGGATCGCAACAGGTTTCATTTTTCCAAGATCAACATAGGCTACCTTTACAGTAGCCTGGCACAACGTTAATTCATCTCGTTTAATTGCTTGAGAGAAAATGAGAGAAGCCCCTTTTATTTCCATAATACTGGTTTCAATATGTAATAAATCATCCAATTTTGCCGGAATTCGGTAATCCACATTCATGGATTTAACGACAAAGGCACTTTTATTTTCCGCTAACAATACTTGTTGAGAAAAATTAAATGTTCTTAAATATTCTGTTCTAGCACGCTCTAAAAAATGCAAATAACGTGCATGATAAACGACTCCGCCTGCATCCGTATCTTCATAATAAACACGAGCAGAATAATGAAAAACACTTTGTTCCAATTTTTCTTATCCCTAACCAAACTTCAAAAGGCAAGAAGTTGGCTATTTTAAAATGCTACAAAATGATTAGCAAGTAGCACTCATAAAAATATGTATTGGATTATCTCTAAGTGAGTAGATTGTTAAACAGTGCGATAATTGCTGCAACATAGCCGAACCATGGCATAAAAATTGCGCGCCAAAAAGCAGCACGAATATCAAAACCGATACCATGAATCCATAAAATGACAACACCCCAAATCACTGCCAAAACATAATAAAACTCAACCGCTCTTAGCTGTGTTGAGAATTGATTGACATTTAAAAAGAAAAAAATCGTCAGTGCCAGTGCTAAAACAAATGAAAGGGTTCGTAACGAACCCTTATTTGCTAATTGATACAATGCGTTAATCATGCATTACTCGTCGAATTGACCTGAACGCTCTTTATTCATTGTAATTTTTGCACTTACGCCTATCGCGAATAAAACACCGATGACCCAAATTGCATATAACATATTATTCTCCTTAGTATAAGGTGTTTTTATTGTCTTCAACAAAGCTTTCATCTAAACGACCAAACATTTTGTAGTATGACCAAATAGTGTAAAGCAATGAGATACTCACGAAGACTAATGCGAGATAGAACATTAACGTTAAGGTTAGTTCACTTGATGTTGCATCCCACATTAATAAGCTTTGTGCCGGATGAGTACTTGAAGGCATCACAAATGGGAACATGGATACTGCAGCCGTAATAATCACGCCTGCCATGGTTAATACGGAGAAGAAGAACGCAAAACCACAACGATTTGCTTTAGAGGCAACCACATTTAGTAAGGCACCAATAACAACCAATGCTGGGAAGATCCACAAAGCCGGAGTCTCGTTGAAGTTCTTGAACCATGCACCAACTTCAACCGCCACTTCTTTGCCGGAGGCTGGAGAAGATGGGGCAAAGTGATCCAATACGCTGGTTACAACATAACCTTCTTTAAAGGAAAGCCATACGCCCGCAAGAACAAAGGTAATTAATGTCACTAATGCACCAATTTGGCTAATGGCTCTTGCACGATTGCGCAACTCTGCCGTTGTTTTCATTTGTAACCAGTTTGCGCCGTGTGTCACTAACATGGCAAGACTTAGCACGCCACAAAGTAGTGCAAATGGGTTTAATAACGCAAAGAACGAACCTGTATAGGTCACTTGTGAAAGCTCATTTAATTCAAATGGCACACCTTGCAATAAATTACCAAATGCCACACCGAAAACTAATGCTGGTACAAAACCGCCGGCAAACAAGCCCCAATCCCATACTGCACGCCATGTTGGGTTATCAATTTTCGCACGATATTCAAAGCCAATTGGACGGAAAAATAATGCCGCCAACACTAAGAATAAGGCAATATAGAAACCGGAGAAGGCTACGGAATACACAATCGGCCATGCCGCAAAGATTGCTCCACCGGCAGTTAATAACCATACTTGGTTACCATCCCAGTGAGGAGCAATGGAGTTGATCATAATACGCTTTTCAACTTCTTTTTTACCGGCAACCGGTAAAAGTGCGGTCACGCCCATATCAAAACCATCGGTAACGGAAAAACCGATGAGTAATACAATGACTAGCACCCACCAAATAATACGTAGAAATTCATAATCAATCATAATTCGTCTCCTGCTTATTTAGATGATTGCTCAAAGTAGTATTTACCGGTTTTTAATGCGCTCGGACCTAAACGGGCGTATTTAAACATTAAGTACATTTCAACAATAATAAAGAAGAAATAAAGCACACAAATTAACCCGATAGAGAACCAGAGATCACTCACACTTAAATTGGATGCCGACACACCAACAGGCAATACTTCATAAATCGCCCAAGGTTGACGACCATACTCAGCTAGGAACCAACCAAATTCAATGGCTAAGAATGGCAATGGTAATCCCCATAACAATGCTTTAAGGAGTAATGGTGATGCAGTGACTCGACTACGTAAATTTTGCACAAATGCACCAAACGTTAATAAGATAATTAAACCACCAGCGGCTAACATTCCACGGAACGCCCAGAAGTTCGGACCGACATTAGGAATAGTATCACGTGCTGCTTGTTTAATTTGATCTTCCGTTGCATCCACAACTTTATCGGTATAACGTTTTAACAACAATCCAAAACCAAGATCGCCTTTCACTTCATTAAATTGCGCTTTAGTTTCTGGGTTAACCTGACCTGTTGCTTTTTTCTGTGCTTTTAACTGAGTAAACAAATCATAGGCCATAATACCATTGCGAACGCGCGTTTCATTTTTTGCTTGAAGCTCTTTTAGACCGGTAATTTCTTTATCTAAAGAACGTGTAGCAATTAAGCCACCAAGGTATGGAATTTCAATCGCAAAATCATTACGCATTTCTGCGGTATTCGGAAGAGCAACAGGATGGAATGGTGCTGGCGCAGCATGCGTTTCAAATTCAGCTTCCATCGCCGCTAATTTTACAGGTTGCGCTTTACCAATATCGTAACCGGATTCATCGCCCATCACTAACACGGCAATTGAGGCAATAAATCCCCAGGTTGCCGCAATAGAGAAAGAACGCTTAGCAAAGCCAAGATCACGACCTTTCAACAAATAGTAAGAACTGATTGCCAACACAAAAAACGCACCAGCAACATAACCGCCAGATAAGGTATGCAAGAATTTACTTTGTGCAACCGGATTCAACCATAAATCTAAGAAGCTGGTCATTTCCATACGAACGGTTTCAAAATTAAATTCTGAACCTGTCGGTGATTGCATCCAACCGTTGGCCACCAAAATCCACATCGCAGAAAGGTTTGAACCGAAAGCGACACAATAAGTTGCCAATAGGTGTTTCCCTTTTGTTAGGCGATCCCAACCAAAGAAAAATAAACCCACAAATGTGGATTCTAAGAAGAATGCAAGCAATGCTTCGATCGCCAACGGAGCACCAAAAATATCACCTACATAGTGAGAATAGTAAGACCAGTTTGTACCAAATTGGAATTCCATAATGATACCGGTCGTTACCCCTAGGGCAAAGTTAATCCCAAATAACTTACCCCAAAATTTTGTCATATCTTTATACACTTCTTTACCTGTTACGACATAGGTCGTTTCCATGATGACAAGCACGAAAGACAATCCTAGTGTCAGCGGTACAAAAATGAAGTGATACAGCGCCGTTAAAGCGAACTGTAATCTTGAGAGTTCAACAACGTCTAACATCTCGACTCCTTGTAAAAGCTACAAGTCCTTAAATTCATGATTACTAAGTAATCACCCCATAAACATCAAAAATGTTTTGAATTTGCATAAGAAAATTATCTTTATAATGACTGCGGCTTAATTTGGATAAACATCAGTGATTACATAGACAACCCAAATGATTGGCACATTCTACTACTAAATATAGGGATAAAGAATAGAGAAATATGTCGCAAAGATCACATTTTTGAAATTAAATCAAAAACAACTCAAAATAAGTAATTTAGGCTAAATTGATCAGGATCAAATTATATATTCTATTAACATAATTTCAACATCTATTCACTTTAACTGCATAAAAATGAGGGTGATTCGAAAAAAGAGACTAGACATCACAAGGGGATTCTGATAACTTCATGCAAGATTTACACTTTGAAGATAACTTGAACAACAAAAAGGCTTCAATATGACACAAAAAATAACGCACATTTTTACCGCACTTTTCACGACAATGATGGTTGCAAGTGTTTCAAATGTAGCCAATGCCGCAGACGTGGATAAAGACAAAAACGCAAAATCCATTGCTAACGTTCCACAACAGTGCAAGGATTTATTCAGTGAAACCGAAAATTTGATTGCAGAAGCGGAGAAACAACCGGGCACACACCCTCAAGTCAATAAAATCCGTAGCAAGCTCAATCAAAGTAAAAAACAAATTCTTGAAATGGAGTTAGCTACGCAAATTAAAAGTTGCGATGTTGCCATGGCGAAACTCAACAGCATGAAACAACAGCAACAAACACAGTAATTTCTCACGAAACAAAAGGCTTATTTGATTGAATAAGCCTTTTGTTTTTTAGTCTTCTCGAGGCATTTTTTCAATGCCAAAATGACGATAAGTTGTTGAGGTCGCCATTCTTCCGCGAGGTGTTCGTTGTAAGAATCCCTGCTGAATTAAATAAGGTTCCAGCACATCTTCAATAGTATCCCGCTCTTCCCCAATAGCCGCGGCTAAATTGTCTAATCCCACCGGACCACCATCAAAACGCTCTAAAACGGCTGTCAGCAACTTCCTGTCCAGATAGTCAAAACCGGCATCATCAATATCCAACATAGACAGCGCCGCTTTGGCAATGGCTTCGGTAATCACGCCGTTATTACGCACATCGGCATAATCTCGCACTCGACGTAATAAGCGATTCGCAATCCGCGGTGTTCCGCGAGAGCGACGAGCAATTTCATAGGCTGCCGAATCATCAATTTTAAGCTGCAAACAGACCGCACTTCTTGACACAATGGACGTTAAATCCGGCACGGAATAAAATTCTAAGCGTTGCACAATGCCAAAACGATCGCGTAATGGCGAGGTTAAAGAACCCACTCGAGTTGTCGCACCGATAAGCGTAAAAGGCGGTAAATCCAATTTAATGGAACGGGCAGCCGGACCTTCACCAATCATGATGTCCAACTGATAATCCTCCATTGCCGGATACAATACTTCTTCAATGGCGGGTGAAAGACGATGGATTTCATCAATAAACAACACATCATGAGGTTCAAGATTTGTCAGCATGGCGGCTAAATCACCCGCTTTTTCCAAAACCGGACCGGATGTCGTGCGAATATTTACGCCCATCTCATTGGCAACAATATTAGCCAATGTGGTTTTTCCCAATCCCGGCGGGCCAAAAATCAACAAATGATCTAACGCATCCTGACGTAATTGTGCCGCTTTGATGAAAATTTCCATTTGTTCGCAAACTTGTGGTTGTCCCACATAATCCGCCAATAATTTCGGGCGAATGGCACGATCAATGACATCTTCGTCTAATTTTGCCGTAGCACTGATAATTCTGTCTGCTTCAATCATCTTGTCTATCTCAAATTACAACGCGGCTTTTAAAGCTTCACGAATTAACTGCTCGCTGGAAAGCTCCGGTTTAGACACTTTTTTCACCATTTTCTCTGCATCGATCGGCTTATAGCCCAAGGCGATCAATGCGGCAATAGCCTCATTAGAAGGCTCGGTGGTTGCAACGGTTTCCATGGTAAAACTTGGCAAATGATCCGCTTGCATAAAGAAATCGTTATTTTTTACACCTTTAAATTTGCCTTTGAGCTCAACTAAGAGCCTTTCCGCGGTTTTTTTACCAACACCGGGAATCTTCACTAATTTTGACAGTTCTTCACGTTCAATAGCATAAGCAAACTCATCCACCGACATGGCAGATAAAATTGCCAACGCCAATTTTGGCCCAACACCATTGGTTTTAATCAATTCACAAAATAAAGTGCGGTCGGTTTTTTGTGCAAATCCAAAGAGCAAATGAGCATCTTCACGCACGACCAAATGGGTAAATAAGCTGGTTTGTTTGCCCACTTCCGGAAGATGATAAAAACTTGTCATCGGCAACAACAATTCATAGCCGACACCCTGCACATCCAACAAAATTTCCGGTGGCTGTTTTTCCATTAAAATGCCGGTGAGATGACCAATCATAGCAATCCTAGTTATCTGTAAAAAATTGCGCGTAGCATAAAATAAAACTGGATAAATATCCAGTTAAATTTTTAAACGGAAACGGCCTCGACTATATCGCGTGCGCAAAAGTGCGGTCAATTTTTCCTGCGTTTCGTTTTGACCCGCAGCATCTGCCACATGGAAAGAGTGCTGTATGGAATGGGCATGCGTAATGGCGATCGCTAAAGCATCCGCTGCATCGGCTTGTGGCTTATCGGAAAGTTTAAGAATTCGCGTGACCATCTCTTGCACCTGAACCTTATCCGCCGAGCCAATCCCCACCACCGTTTGTTTGACTAAACGGGCGGCATATTCAAACACCGGCAAATCATGATTCACTGCCGCCACAATCGCCGTGCCACGCGCCTGCCCGAGTTTCAGGGCGGAATCCGCATTTTTTGCCATAAAGACTTGCTCAATCGCAAACATATCCGGTTGAAATTGCGTGATGATTTCCGTCACGCCGGCATAAATACGTTTTAAACGGGTCGGTAAATCCTCGACTTGAGTACGAATAGCACCACTGCCAAGGTATTCCAATTGCCGCCCGGTTTGTCGGATAACGCCATAACCGGTCACGCGCGAACCGGGGTCAATGCCTAAAATAATTGCCATAATCGGGTATAAAACAAACGGCTAGAAAACCTAGCCGTTTTTATTTGAAATGAAAGTTTATTGATTTGCTTTTGCGGTCGCTTTCGCATTCACATCACAGTTTTTCACGATGATTTTGTCGGATTTTTTGCCTTTTTGTAAAAGATTTACCGGCACGACAGAATCAAATTTATCCAAGGTTAAACCGCTGTCCACATTCCACACATAGTTGCCGGAGGTAAATGCGGTAAAATCTTTTTGAGACGCATCACGAGCAAAGTCTTTTGCAATCACTTTATTGCCGACCATCACCATTGCACCTGTCGGTTCTTGACCTTCAAATTGATACACGGCAGTCACGGTTTTCTTGTTGCAAGAATACACGACGGTTTTATCCATAATCGTTGGTATGGCACCGGCAGCTTTGGATTCGACATTGGCTGTTGCATTAGAACACGCCGCCAAAATGGCAACTGTAGCCATTGCAGAGAATACTTTAACAAATTTCATAAATGCTCCTTATAGCATTGCAGCGACTTCATCGCTAATTTCACCGTTGTGATAAACGTTTTGTACGTCATCACAGTCTTCCAACATATCAATTAAACGCAATAGTTTCGGTGCAGTTTCTGCATCCAAATCCACTGTCGTTGATGGAATCATTGTCACTTCCGCTTCTTGCACTTTAAAGCCTGCTGCTTCAATGCCATCGCGTACGGAACCTAATTCTTCCCATGCGGTATAAATTTCAAAAGAGCCGTCATCTTGCGGTTGAACATCATCGGCACCGGCCTCAATCGCCGCTTCCATTAATGCATCTTCATCCGCTTGATTAACAATAATCAAGCCCTTTTTACTAAATAAATAACCAACAGAACCTTCTGTACCTAAGTTACCGCCACATTTGGTAAAACTTGGGCGAACTTGGGAAATGGTGCGGTTAGCATTATCGCTCAAACATTCCACCATGACAGCCGTGCCACCTGGGCCGTAACCTTCATAGATTTTGGTTTCCATATTGGTGTCATCGCCACCACCAACACCACGCTCAATAGCACGGTTAATGGTATCACGGGTCATGTTGTTGCTGAGCGCTTTATCCACTGCCGCACGTAAACGTGGGTTCGATCCCACATCGCCGCCACCGATTTTTGCAGCGGTTACCAATTCACGAATTAATTTAGTAAAGATTTTGCCACGTTGCGCATCTTGCGCCGCTTTACGGTGTTTAATATTTGCCCACTTACTATGGCCTGCCATGTTGTTTTCCTTCTATTTTGTCAAATCAAATAAATATTTTCTTATCGCTTCTGCATTATTAGGCGATTTCGTCATCTGCACCGCCTGTGCCGGCGAAACCCATTGAAAAGCGAGATGTTCGGTTAATTCAGGGGTAAATTCCTGATCCACTGCCAACAAAAACCAGTGCTCTCGGCAGTGGGTAACATTCGGTGCGTATTTATAGCGGAAATGCGGAAAAATTTCAAACGTTACGCTTTCATGACAATCCCAAAGTGCGGTGCTTTTTGACGGCGTTTTTAACCGCACTTCTTCCCAAACTTCACGCACTGCCGCGTCATACGGCATTTCATGTTCTTCCAAAGAACCGGTGACCGATTGCCAGAAAGCCGGATCATCTCGACGTTGTAGCATAAGCACTCTGCCACTCTCTTTGGCATAAATGACAACAAGGACAGATTGGTTGTTTTTGTATTTCAATTGGATATCCGCACAAAGAAAAAGTTCGCTATGTATTTTCACGCAAAACAACGTAAAAAAGAACCGCACTTTAAAGAAGTCCTTAAAGTGCGGTCGTTTTTAGAAAAATTTTTAGCCTAACCAGCCGGCTTGCTGTGCAATAAAGAGTGCGGCAAACGCGGTTAAGTAGAATAAGCCGATAAAGGATAACCACAATAATCCGCCTTTCACGCTGTGTTTTGCTTTCATGGTCAAGGACAAGTTCAACCATGCAAAGACCGGCGCAGAAACAAAGGATGCAATCATCGCGAATTTCAACATCGGGCCAACGGCGTTATTAAAGTAGAAAATAATGGCTAAACCGGAGACCGCGGCAAGCACCATGGCAATGTTTAAGGTTTTTACGGTGCTTTCGTGTTTACCAAGTAATAAACGCAAGGATTCAACGTTGGTACGGGAATAGCCGTCGATAACGGTAATGGTTGTGCCGAACATACACATGAAGGCAATCACCGCGATCAATAAACGCGCCCATTCACCAATGGTGCTGGCATACATATTGATTAATTGCGCGATATATTTACCGCCCACCATTTCTACGGTTTCAGGCGAACCGAATTGTACTAATGCGCCAAGTGCTAAGAACACAACGGCTAAAATCGCTGTGCCGATGTAACCCACGTTAAAGTCAAACAAACCGTCTTGATAAGACACTTTGGTCAAGCGACGTTTTGCCACCACCCACATGGAGTTAATCGCAGAAATTTCAATCGGCGCCGGCATCCAGCCCATTAACGCCACCAAAAATGCCAATTTGCTTAATTCCCACGGGGAAGGCGCAACGAAATCTGCCGGTGCGACACCTTGCATACCGTTACGCATGAATGCAATCACCACGGCACTGACGGTTGTCACGGTTAAGGCGATCATGATGATTTTGGATAAGCTGTCTAATAAGCGGTATTTCCCTAACAGTAAAATGCCGGTTGTCACACCGATCACCAATAAACTGAGGACCGGCATTGGCAATGGAATAGGGATCACAAAAGTTAAAATGGCTGCGGTTAGCAAACCTACCGCGGCTGTGTTAATCACGGTGGCAAAAATATTTAATGCAAGGAATAGCCACAAATAAAATTTACCTTTTTGGCGGTAACCTTCCAACAAGGTATTGCCGGTATCTAAGGTATATTGCACGCCGAAACGGAAGAAAGGATATTTGAATAAATTCGCAAGAATTACGATGCTCACTAATTCCCAACCATAAATCGCTCCGGCTTGGGTGGAGGCGATAATGTGCGAACCGCCAACGGCAGCAGATGCCATGACGATTCCGGGACCTAAGGCAGAGAATTTACTCGCCCATGTAGATTTTTCAACTTGATTGATTGGTTCACTCATAAAATGTCTCTTTAAATGATAGAAAGGTGCGTATTTATAATAGAATTTTCATCTAGAGTAAAGTGAACCCAGCAATAAGAAAAAACAAAGCAAAAGATAAAAAACTATGTTTTTCTAAAAATCAGCATTTTATTTCAAAAAATGAGAGATTAAAAACGGATAAATCTTGCTAACTTGGCGAATGACAGTGAATAAAATTTTTAACAAAGTCATATAAAATTTATATTCACGGTACGCCTGATTGAGAGATTCAAGAGACGATGGTGCTATTCAGTATTTTTTGAGTGAAAAAATACATTTGCAGAAGGGTGAAATAAACAAATAAGATTAACAATTAACAACAAGACATGACACGTTGTGATAGGAATATTCTCAAACAACACATAAACCAGCACATTAACGGCAAGCAGCCACGCAATAAAAATATCTCTCGCCCAATGTCGGCCGCGTAAGATGTTTTTATTGAGGAAGAAAATGACGACAAAATTTAAATAAGGCATAAAAAGCAGAGCGCTGGACTGAATAAAGGAGTCGCCAAGAGCAAGCACAATTAAGGTGAGTCCTAATACAATAAGATAATTAATAATGATATTAGTCCAACAAATAATCGGGATAGAACGCGGCTTTTTCATATTGTTTAATCTTATTCTAGTTATTTTGGCTTTTGTATTGAAACGATTTTGCAAATCGATTATAGCAAGAAACCTAAAGCAAGTCATTTACTTAACATTTTTATTACATAAATTTTACATTATGTAACATATCTTACATGAAAGTGTGACTTAATTCGCACAATTTTAACGAGAAATTTATTATTCCACAACCATTTTAGGCTTATTATCCATATTATTTATTATAATTCTTATTCGTAGTAGTAGTAGTAGTAGTAGTAGTAGTAGCAGTATCTATGCTATTGAAAAATAACGATATTTCAAGTGATAAAAAAGCTATATTTCAGTCATGAATAACATCACTAAAATATAGCTCATTGGTCTTCTTTGTTTCATAATTCAATCAAAAAAGACACCGCACTTTTTATTCAAAATTAGCCGTTAAGCATTTTTGACCACTTGAATACTCAACTCACCCAACGCTTGCGGATACGCAAAACTTGGCGCTTCGGTCATTAAGCACGCCGCTGCCGTGGTTTTCGGGAACGCAATCACATCACGGATATTTTCAGTGCCGGTTAAAAGCATGGTTAAACGGTCTAAACCGAACGCCAAACCTGCGTGTGGCGGCGTACCGAATTTTAAGGCATCCAATAAGAAACCAAATTTCTCGCGTTGTTCTTGTTCATTGATGCCAAGAATGCGGAATACAGTTTGTTGCATTTTCGGATCGAAAATACGTACGGAACCGCCCCCCACTTCGTAGCCGTTGATGACCATATCGTAAGCATTCGCCACCGCAGTTGTTGGATCCGCTTCCAATTGTTCCGGTGTGAAATCACGTGGCGATGTGAATGGGTGGTGCATTGCCGCCAAATTGCCTTCATCATCACGTTCAAACATTGGGAAATCAATGACCCAAAGCGGTTGCCATTCGTCTAAACGGGTTAAGCCGAGATCGCGACCCAGTTTCAAACGCAATGCGCCCATGGCATCGGTGGTGGTTTGCCATTTGTCTGCGCCGAAGAACAAGATATCTCCGTTTTGTACTTTTACACGTTCTGCTAACGCTTTCCATACGTCTTCATTTAAGAATTTAGCAATCGGGCTTTGAACGCCTTCAAGGCCGGCATTGATATCATTCACTTTCGCCCAAGCCAAACCTTTCGCACCGTATATCCCAACAAATTGGGTGTATTCATCAATTTGTTTACGTGTAATTTCGCTGCCATTTGGTACGCGAATGACCGCCACACGACCATTTGGATCATTGGCAGGGCCTTGGAACACTTTGAAATCTACCGCTTTAACGATATCTGCAACATCCACTAGCTCCAGCGGGTTACGCAAATCCGGCTTATCGGAACCAAAGCGCTTCATCGCTTCATGCCAAGTCATCACCGGGAATTTGCCTAAATCCACACCAATGATGTTTTGCCATAAACCGTGCACCATGCGTTCCATAATTTCACGCACTTCAGGCGCTGTCAGGAAAGAGGTTTCCACATCGATTTGGGTAAATTCCGGTTGACGATCTGCACGCAAATCTTCATCACGGAAACATTTCACGATTTGATAATAACGATCAAAACCGGACATCATGAGCAACTGTTTGAAAAGCTGTGGTGATTGTGGCAATGCATAGAATTTGCCTTTATGCACACGGCTTGGCACTAAATAGTCGCGCGCACCTTCCGGTGTGGCTTTGGTTAGCATTGGGGTTTCAATATCTAAGAAACCGTTGTCATCCATAAAACGACGGACAAAGCTGGTGATTTTCGCACGGGTTTTCAAACGTTGCGCCATCTCAGGGCGACGTAAATCCAAATAACGGTATTTTAAGCGTTGTTCTTCCGTATTGTTTTGGTTGAAGTCTAACGGCAACACATCGGAGGCATTGTAAATTTTCAATGCTTTTGCCAAGACTTCCACTTCACCGGTCGCCATGTTTTTATTGATTTGGTTGTCCGGGCGAGCAATCACTTCACCTTTGATTTGAATACAAAATTCGTTACGCAAACCGGCAGCCGCGGTCAAGGCGTCTTGATATTTCGGGTCGAAACACACTTGCACGATGCCATCACGATCGCGCATATCAATAAAGATCAACCCACCTAAATCGCGGCGGCGATGAACCCAACCGCTTAATGTTACTTCCTGACCGATATTTGCGCGATTTAACGCACCGCAATAATGTGAACGCATCATTTTTTATTCCTTATTATATTCTGAATCATTAAAGAGAAATTAACCTTGCGATTATACGGAAATTGCCTGGGCTTTTGAATTGGAAAGCGAAATTTATTTGCGCCGTTAAAAACTTTCTCTAAAATAACCGCACTTTTTATTTCAAATTATTGCATCGCAAAAAATATGAAAGATACCCTATTCTCTGCGCCCATTGAAAAATTGGGCGATTTTACCTTTGACGAAAGCGTCGCGGAAGTGTTTCCCGACATGATCCAACGCTCTGTGCCGGGCTATTCCAACATCATCACTGCCATTGGTATGCTTGCCGAGCGTTTTGTTACGGCCAACAGCCATGTCTATGATTTAGGTTGTTCCCGTGGGGCGGCGACCCTTTCCGCTCGTCGTCATATCAACCAACCCAATGTAAAAATTATCGGGGTGGACAATTCCCAACCGATGGTAGAACGTTGCCGCCAACACATCGCCGCCTACCACAGTGATATTCCGGTCGAGATTCTCTGCGACGACATTCGCCACATTGAGATCAAAAATGCCTCCATGGTGATTTTGAATTTCACCCTGCAATTTCTGCCACCACAAGATCGCGTAGCGTTGTTAGAAAAAATTCATCAAGGATTAAATCCAAACGGCGTATTGGTGCTGTCAGAAAAATTCCGCTTTGAAGACGAGCAAACTAACGACTTACTGATTGATCTCCACCATCAATTTAAACGCGCCAACGGTTACAGCGAATTAGAAGTGAGCCAAAAACGCACCGCACTTGAAAATGTGATGCGCACAGACAGCATTGAAACCCATAAAGCGCGATTAAAAAATGTCGGCTTTTCTCATGTGGAGCTTTGGTTCCAATGCTTTAACTTCGGTTCCATGATTGCGATGAAATAAGCGCAAAGCTCAAAATAAAAAAGTGCGGTGGATTTTTAACGTATTTTGAAATCCACCGCACTTTTCTTTAATCTCGCAAGCGAAATATTGAAAAATTAATACACGCCTTGTGCCAACATGGCATCAGCTACCTTAACGAAACCGGCAACATTCGCACCCACCACATAGTTGATGTTACCTTGCGCATCACTGCCGTATTTTTTACAGTTAGCATGAATGTCTAACATAATGCGGTGCAATTTTGCATCGACTTCTTCTCTTGTCCAACTTAAGCGTTGTGCGTTTTGCGACATTTCCAAACCGGAAGTGGCGACGCCACCGGCATTTGCTGCTTTGCCCGGCCCGAAGAGTACGCCTGCGTCAATAAAGGCATTGGTAGCGTCAATGGTGGTTGGCATATTGGCGCCTTCTGCCACCACTTGCACGCCATTGGCAATCAAGGCTTGTGCATCGCTTAATGCCAATTCGTTTTGGGTGGCACATGGGAGCGCAATATCCACTTTTAAATGCCATGGACGTGCGCCGGCAACATATTTCAAACCAAAGAGATCGGCATAATCTTTTACACGACCGCGTTTGACATTTTTGATGTCCATTAACGCGGCTAATTTTTCCGGAGTGAAACCTTCTTCATCCACAACGGTGCCCGATGAGTCGGAACAGCTAATGACTTTTGCGCCAAGCGCCATCGCTTTTTCAATGGCATACTGTGCTACGTTGCCGGAGCCTGAAACCGCGACGGTTTTGCCTTTCAAACCTTGGCCTTTTTCTGCCAGCATGGCTTGGACGAAATAAACCAAACCATAGCCGGTGGCTTCCGGACGAATTAAGCTGCCGCCGAAGCTCAAGCCTTTGCCGGTAAACACACAGCCGGTTTGATTGGAGAGTTTTTTCATCATGCCGGTTAAATAACCCACTTCACGCGCGCCCACGCCGATATCGCCTGCCGGCACGTCGGTGTCCGGACCAATGTGGCGATAAAGTTCAGTCATTAAGGCTTGGCAGAAACGCATGACTTCCGCATCACTTTTGCCTTTCGGATCAAAGTCGGAACCGCCTTTGGCACCGCCCATTGGCAAGGTGGTTAAAGCATTTTTGAAGATTTGTTCAAAGCCTAAGAATTTTAAAATGGATTGGTTGACGGACGGGTGAAAGCGCATACCGCCTTTGAAAGGGCCGATAGCGCTGTTAAATTGAATGCGGAATGCGCGGTTGACTTGCACTTGGCCTTTGTCATCGGTCCATGCTACGCGGAATTGAATGATGCGTTCCGGCTCAACTAAACGTTCTAATAAGGCTTCAGAGCGGTATTTCGGGTTTTTCTCAAGGAATGACCAAATAGACGTGAATACTTCGCGTATCGCTTGTAAAAATTCCGGTTGGTTTCCGTCACGTTGTTCGACTTTGGCTAAGAAGGCTTCTAAGGAAGCGACTGCGTTAGACATAAAAAATCTCCTGTTGATGATGTTTGCATATATTGTTTTTATTAATCGGAATCACTATGCAACAACTCTTCTTACTTTTCCAAAACAACCATCAAAAATAGGAAAAATTTAAAATAAAAGATGAAATAATGTAGATAATATCTAATTATTTAATAATTTTATTGAACTTCATCTAAATAATAATCCACGCATAAAACGTGCGGTTTTTTAGGTCCCCTATAAGGGTCTATACTTCATAAGCTCCTCAAAGGGCTTGTGAAAACTGACAGGCGTGTCTAATGACTTCCTTGCATATCCCTTAAAAGGGGATATATGCTCTTTCGTTGATAAATTATCTTGAACCATGTCTT
>NZ_KE952590.1:0-24285 GCF_000466335.1 Aggregatibacter sp. oral taxon 458 str. W10330
CAAAATACCGAGCATGATGGCTCGGTATTTTATTTGATTAATCAATGCCTAAGACTTTACGGCCGTTGATACTGGCGATATTCACCATGGCATCTAAATCCGGAAAACGACAACCGGCAGCCAATAAGCTCAACTCCTGCCACATATCCCCTTCGCACAACGGCACCATGTAGTCACAAATATTATCCGTACCAATCGCCACCGTAATGCCTTCCGGAATCATCTCATCGGCTGGAGTTAACGCATTGTGGAATGGCATGAGTTCTTCTTTACGATTACTGTCAATCCATGCCATCGGGCAAGCAATCATCATCATTTGTGCTTGGCGCATTTTTTCATAAAGACGATAACGATATTCTTTGGAATGCGATCCAATGGAAATGCCGTGAATGGCGACCACGCGTCCTTGCATACCGTGTTCAATGGTTTTGTCACACAACTGCTCCGTTTCGATTTCCGTTGGCGAATTAAATTGATCCACGTGAACATGACACATAATGCCGCGTGATTTGGCGGTATCCAATAAAATATCCATGGCTTCCAAACCACGTCCATAATCCAACTCATCACGGTATGGCAAGCCACCAATCATATCCACCATCTCAGAGCCTATGTCAAACCACTTGCGCGCAGTGGGTTCAATCACGCCTTTTAAAGTTTGGTTCGCAAATTTCAAGACGATGTCATGTTTATAGACTTCACGTGCCTTGTGGGCGGCGATAATCGCACGATCTTCACACACCGGGTCAATGTCCACAAACGTCCCGAAAGCCGTCACGCCTTGGGAAATCATCAATTCAATTGATTGACAAAAACGGGCATAGTAATCGTCCACCGAAGAGGTACGTTTCACCTCATCCACCAAATCCCATTTTTGTTGCAAATTACAGCTTTGATAAATGCCGATTTTTTCCGGTGTCATGGTAAAGGCACGATCCGCATGCGCATGCGCATTCACCCAGCCGCCTTTTTTAATAATTTCATCGCGAATATAAGTTTTAAAACTACGAACGTGACTTTTCGTCATAGTGACTCCATAAGTAAATTTAAAGGATAGGCAGGGAGCAAATAGAAAAAAATCCTCATAAAAGAGGATTTTGTATTAATTGAAAATAGGCAGGCGTTCAATGACAATGCATTGAAATAACAGATAATGTTATAAAAAATTCGCAGATTTTTAATTAATAACATCGTATTTGTCCTAATGAAATTGCGCGCTAGTATAAAACTCACTGACACAAAAATATAATTGGTTTTGGCTATTAGTTAGGCACACTTCTAATCATTTTTCTAAAAATGATCGATCTTGATTGAACACTTCCAAGAATAACCCTAACGGTGGTCTCTCCGATGAAATCTTCTGATAAGTGCGGTCATATTTTTGATAGTTTCCGCGCGTATCAATATGATATTGCGTGCCGTCCGGCTGAATAATCACATTCCAACGATAATTGGAGACTAAGACCCAATTCGTTGCCTGTTTCAAATCGAATAAATCACGTCCTTGCGCATAATCACCCATCGGATTTTTCACGTTGAAAACATGTTTCATCAACGCCGGCAATAAATCCACATGGGCGGTTAATTTGGTGATTTTTGTTGCCGGCAAACCCTGCCAGTGCACAATCATTGGCACCTGCACTTCATCACGAGAGAAATCATTGATTTCCTCTTTTTCTGTCAATGTGTTGAAACGATACCCATGCTCTGCAGTAATCACCACAATCGTGTTCGGCAAATCTAATTCCGGCAAGAGTTGCCCGAAGAGTTCATCTAGTTTAGCAAGCTGTTGCTGATACTTATCTTGCGTCAAATTGGGTTCAATATTTAAACTCAAATATCCCCAAAACGGTTTTTCCTGTTGTTTAGCGGAATCCAACCAGCGTTTAAAGGACTGCACCGCAGCTGGGTTGCTATTATCACCGCTTAATTTCGCTTTCGGATAAATCGCACGACGGAAAACCGAATTATCAAATTTATTCGCAGAAAATAAGCCTTGTACGTATTGTTGTTGTGCAAAACGTTCAACCAAAACGGAAGGGGTTTTATTGCTGAGCAGGCTGTCTGTATAGCTCGCGTTTAATCCGTAAAATAACCCGGTTAAGCCGGCATTGTTATTATTGCCGCTACTGTAATGGTTGGTAAATTGTGTGGAACGTTGTGCAAATTCCGCCAAATTCGGCATAGTTTCCATATCAACGGCATCATAACGTAAGCCGGAAACCGTAATCAGCAGCACATTGGTCTTTTCTTGCGGTGCCTCAAAAAGCAATGGGTTTCTCGGGTAGTTAATCGCTAATGCATCTAAACGTCCTTCTTGTTCTAAGCGTTGGGAATATTCTTGCTTATTGATAAAACCATGTTTTTCCAAGAAAGAGCGCGCTGTCATCGGATAAGACAGTGGGAAATTGGAACGTTGCATCGTAATCGGACGATATAAATAAGCATCCGCCCACGCATAAATCAGATGAGTGGCAATAAAAGTGCAAACAAAAAAGACGCCAACACCTCTCAGCCATTTTTGTCGTTCCAAACTACGCAGCTTTTGCCAAGACCAGCGAGAAAACAACATTTGCACTAATAGAATCAACGGCATCGGCGTAAAGAACAGTTGCCAGTTACGCGACAATTCGCCATTTTCCGGATTCACCAACAAATTCCAAACAAGGGAAGATAAATGCAGGTTAAACCGCACAAAAACTTCCGTGTCAACCAATAATAAAGTATTGCCGATTGTGGCAAGAATGACCGTGAGTCCACGAAAAGTGCGGTGGTTTTTCACGATAAAACTGAGGGGGAAGATCACCAACAAATAAAAGGCGAAAACAATGAAACTAAAATGCCCTAATAAGCTGATGAAAAAGTAAATTTTGCCAAAGAGCGTATCCGGCCAGTCAATAATAAACGCATAGCGGGCGCCGATAAAAATCGCCCAAAGAATATTAAAAAAAGCAAACCAGTGCCCCCACGAAATCTTCTGTGAGGTTTCTTCACGATATTGTCTGCTGTTGAATTTCCACATTGCCAATTATTTCGCTGTGTTAATGGAATTGAGTAGTGCCTCAGAAAAGGCTTGTGCCAGCACCTTTTGCTGTTGTTTCCCCAAGCTGCCGGTGAGCAAATTGGTGGTCATATTGCCTAAGACGATTAAGGATAAATCCAATGGTGCTTGGTGTTTTTCAAGCACTGCGATCATGTCGTTTAAAATTGCATCTATTTGTTTATCTTGATATTTTGATTGAATTGCCATGTTTGATTAGCCAATTAATGTAAAGCGTTACGTATATTAACCGATAATTGGGCTAATCCTAACATATTTTGTGAGTTCTGTTAAAAAGTGCGGTTATAATAGCGGGCGTTTTTTTAAGGTGATTTTATGAGCATTACAGTTAAACAAATTATTCTTCATCAAATTATTAAGGCGAAGTCGGAAGGCGACAATCTGCCACCATTAAGCTGTGTTCTGCGTGAACAATTATTAACCATCACCCCTGAAGTAGAGCAAATGATGTTGCAATTACATCAGGGTTATCAAAATAAAGCCAAAGCATACGGCGTGTTTCAAGAATCTTCGGTGTTTGCCCAATGCCTTAACCGATTGTTGGAAAATGAACTGGATTTTCTGCCATTCAGCCACGAAGCAACCCATTTATTGCTTGCCGAATTGGGGAAATATCACTTTGCCGACAACGGTACGTTAGTGTTATGCCAATATAATTTCTTGGCGACCGATTACTTATTTATTGCGCTGTTGGACAGTCGTGTCAGTATGTTAGTCAACGATCAGCTGGAAATTCAACGCACAGAATATCTCGATATTACGCAATTTGACATTGCTGCTCGCATTAATTTGACGGATTTACAACTCAATGCCAATTCCAACCGTTATCTCACCTTTATTAAAGGACGCGTAGGACGCAAGATCGCCGATTTTTTTATGGATTTCTTAGGCGCAGAAGAAGGGCTCAATCCACAAGTACAAAACCAATGCTTATTACAAGCGGTGAGTGATTACTGCGTACAAGGCGAACTCAATTCAGAACAAACCCAAGCCGTGAAAAAGCAGGTGTTTGAATACTGTAAAGGCCAAATAAACACTGGTGAGGAAATTACGTTGACGGAACTTTCCGATACGTTACCAACACTCAATCAGCAACCTTTTGTTGCATTCGCACAAGAACAAAACTATGGATTGGAAGCCAGTATTCCACCAATTCGCACCGCACTTAAATCGTTAACCAAATTTTCCGGCTCAGGAAAAGGCATCACCATCAGTTTTAATGCGGAATTACTAAATCAACGCATTCTTTGGGATGAAACTACCGATACGTTGACGATTAAAGGATTGCCGCCAAACTTGCGGGATCAATTACAACGCCGGCTAAAAGAAGAGAATTAATTTGGCAATTAATTAAACTTTCGGTATCATCATTTTTCATTATTTACAGAGGATAAAAGGCAAAAATGCAATTCAAATTTATTGTCACTACATTAATTTTTGCATTGAGCGTGACCGCTTGTTCCAGAATTAACAAAGTGGTCTATCGTATTGATGTGCCACAAGGCAATTACTTACAAGCCTCCAGCGTAGCACAACTAAAAACCGGTATGACAACTCAACAAGTTCAATATTTACTAGGCACGCCGGTGTTGGTTGATCCATACAGTAGCAATACTTGGTACTATGTTTTCTTACAACAAAAAGCCTACGAAACGCCGGAGCAACATACGTTAGTGGTTAATTTCGATCAAAAAGGCACCGTGAGCCACTTTGATTTAGATAAACCATTACCGAATGAAGAGCAAGCGGCCCCAAATAACACGATTATTAATGCGCCTGAAGCGCCGCAAAAACGTTGGTGGCAATTCGGCAAAAAATAATTCGCAATAAACCATGAATCAGGGGATTGTTATGGCAAAAATTTTACTTGTTGATGACGATGCAGAATTAACGGATCTTTTATCGCAATTATTAGAATTGGAAGGGTTTGAAGTTAATGTCGTACGCAACGGTAGAGAGGCGCTAACAGCACTTGATAGAACCTACGACTTAGTATTACTCGATGTCATGATGCCTGTTCTAAACGGCATCGAAACCCTACAACAAATCAGAAAAAACTTTTCGACGCCGGTGATTATGCTAACCGCGCGTGGCGATGAAATTGATCGCATAGTAGGACTAGAACTTGGTGCGGATGACTATCTTCCTAAGCCTTTTAATGATCGTGAGTTGATCGCACGAATTAAAGCGATCTTAAGACGCGTCGATCAAGCCAATAAAATAGCGACACAGACTGATGTTGAGAAAATTGAATTTGCCGGTATTACGTTATATCCGGGAAGGCAACAAGTGCTCGCCGGCGATCAGGATTTAGAGCTCACCGGAACCGAGTTTGCCTTGCTGCTCCACTTGATTAAAAATCCCGGTATTATTGTGCCTAAAGAAGTCTTAAGCGTTGAAGTGCTTGGAAAAAAACTGGCTTCATTTGACCGCTCAATTGACATGCATATGTCTAATTTACGCAAAAAATTACCTCCCCGTTCAGATGGCTTACAATGGATGAAGACCTTAAGGGGGCGTGGGTATTTATTAATCACTGAAAAACAATAAATCCTCTAAGGCTATATTGATATAGCCTTTTTTCATTTTAAAATTATGCAAAAGCAAACGTTTACATTTAATTCTCTGACTATCCGGATCTTTCTCTTTTTCTGGCTGACCTTATTTATCTTGTTACTTTTCATTTTTCTTCTTCCCTATTTTGATGCACATGTTTATTCCAATTTAAAAGAAAATGAAATTCATCGATATGAGAATAAAATTGAATCCGCCATTCAGCATGATCAATTTTCAAAGTTACTCAATGGCGATATTATCTTTCCGGCTGAATTTTTTAGTGATCACCCGATATTAGTCTCTCATAGCGGTCAACTTCTAGGAATGTTACCGGACGAAGAAAAAGCCATTAGACAATTCATGTTCAGTAACCCTGTTCAAGTCAAACCGTTAAAGCGGATTTATGGCAATTCCCAAATCGTAGGCCCTTTTCCGATTACACTAGGCGAACAAGACGCAACGTATCAATGCTTTTTTATTAATCGAATCAGTGCACAAAAAGAAATCCTCACTTATGTTTTCGAACGTCCTATTTTTCTGATTATTTTAGTCATTCTGATTTCCTCGCCTCTATTGTGGTGGCTTTCACAAAGTATCGGCGGTCCGATACGCAATTTGCAGCAAGCTGCGAATGCCGTTGCAATGGGACATTTAACCATCGACAAAAACTTAGAGAAGAAAGGGCTACTGGAATTACGTCAAGTTGGGCAAAGTTTTAATCGAATGACACAATCATTGGAAGACGTTTTAAATAACCAGCGCACATTACTTTCCTCGATCTCACATGAATTACGAACGCCATTAACGCGCTTACAGCTTGCAACTGCTTTATTGAGAAGACGATTAGGGGAAAATGAAAATATCCAGCGCATTGATACGGAAGCCCAACGCTTAGATAAAATGATCAATGACTTATTACAATTATCAAGACAACAACTCAATAGCCATTTAGGCAGAGAAATTTTTGAAATCGCTGCTTTATGGGAAGGCATACTAGAAGATGCAGAGTTTGAAGCCGAACAGAAAAAGATTCTATTTCTTAGCAATCTCTATATTTTCCATCCGGAGAATTATCGCATCAACGGTAATCTCGAACTCCTTCAAAGTGCGGTCGAAAATGTGATTAGAAATGCCTTAAAGTACACTTCTTCTAAGATTGTGATTCATTTCTATATCGAAAACCACGAATTAGTGATTCTCACAGAAGATGATGGCGCCGGATTACCCGCAGAAGAATACGAGAAAATTTTCAAACCCTTTTATCGAGTAGATGAAGCAAGAACACGAACCACCGGCGGAACCGGTTTAGGATTATCCATTGTTGCACATACCATTAAAAGTCATCATGGACGTGTTTGGGCAAATCGAAGTCGGTTAGGTGGACTGGCCGTCACCTTAAGTATTCCTCTTTGGCTCGGCGAAGTAAATTCTGCTACGACAAATAACAAAACCCAATCTGATGCTTAATTGACAACGAGCATCAGATTGGGTTAAGTATCTTCAGGATAAATCAATTTAGACGAAACAATACGGCTTATTGAAATGATGAAGTCAATGCTTTTAAGTAAGATTTAAACTCATCACCCAGTTTATTGTGATGTAAGCCATATTCTACGAATGCTTTCATATACCCAATTTTATCGCCACAATCATAGGAAATACCGGTCATATGGAACGCTTCCACCGTTTCCTTTTCAATTAACATATCAATCGCATCGGTTAATTGAATTTCATCACCAACACCAATCGGTGTTCTTTCCAATAAATCCCAAATGGCAGCGGAGAACACATAACGCCCCACGACCGCTAAGTTAGATGGCGCTTCCTCAACACTTGGTTTTTCCACAATACTATTAATTTTTGCACTTTCACCCGGCGGAATTTCAATGCCACCACAGTCGGCAATACCGTAGCTACTTACCGCTTCAGGTGCGACAGGACTTACCATGATTTGACTGGCTTTGGTTTGATTAAAGCGTTTTAACATGGCCGCGAGGTTTTCTTTTTTCTGATTCGCTGAAAATTCCGCCAATAACACATCCGGTAAGATCACCGCAAAAGACTCATCTCCGACTAACGGACGACCACATAATACCGCATGCCCCAAGCCTTTTGCATTCCCTTGGCGAACATGCATAATGGTGACATCTTTTGGTACAATAGAACGAACTTCTTCTAAGAGCTGGCGTTTTACCCGTTTTTCTAACATGGTTTCCAACTCGAAAGAGGTATCAAAATGGTTTTCTATAGCATTTTTAGAAGAGTGGGTAACCAATACAATTTCTTTAATACCTGCAGCAACACATTCATTAACAACATACTGAATAAGTGGTTTATCCACCAGCGTTAACATTTCCTTTGGAATCGCCTTTGTTGCAGGCAACATACGTGTGCCTAAGCCGGCCACGGGAATAATTGCTTTCATATTTATTTTCCTTAATATAAAAAGACCGCACCTTTCCACTTCAAAAAAGTGCGGTAAGTTTTTTATGAATTTCTACTGGTGAAATAAAGCGTATCTTTCGTTTGCAAGTTGAGTGTTAATTTACCTTATGAAAGGAATACATCCACACTACGATTAACGCATGACGATTAAGTCCGATATCATTATTGGATTGTTGTTTATAGTCAGTTTAATACCGCCATTGTTTTTCAAAATGATGTAGCAAAATAGACGTCCTCTGTCCCCGTTTCACCAAAATCAATTACATTAACACCGGAATTCAATAATCCATTTGTTACCGTATTTTTTAGTTCTTCGCTCGTTAAACGAACATCACCGGCAACGACAATAATTTTGAGCCTAAAAAACCACCCACATACACGACCTATACGATAAACAATCTCCTATGAAGTTCACTTGAACAAACATAGACGCCACAAGCTCTTGGCAAGTCAATTGACTTATCACCGACTTACTTCAACTGCCCATAAAATAAAAATTACGATACTTTGTTTTCATCCTTAGTTTGATGAATACGCTGGTAAATTTCTTCTCTATGAACAGAAACATCCTTCGGGGCTTGCACGCCAATTTTTACTTGGTTGCCTCGTATATTAAGAATCGTGATAGAAACATCATCGCCGATGAGCAAGCTCTCGCCAACTTTACGGGTTAAGATCAGCATATAAACTCCTCACCTTTTATAGTTTATTTCCAACTTCCCTATTTTGCTTCCAACATCCCTATCAAACATTAAACAATACTTTGTACTTTGGCACTTATGAGATCATAAGTGCCGACGATTAATTAACAGGAAACAAAGATTATAAATTTGCTTTTAACCAATCAGAGCAAACAGATAATGCTTTGTTGATATTTTGTGGTTCAGTACCACCGGCCATCGCCATATCAGGTCGACCACCGCCTTTGCCACCGACTTGTTGAGCCATTAAATTCACGAGCTCACCGGCTTTTACTTTGGCAGTTAGATCCTGAGTTACGCCAACAATTAAGTTAACTTTTTCATCCAACGCGGAAGCAAACACCACGACGGCAGAGCCTAATTGATTTTTCAGGCTATCAACCATTGCGCGTAAAGACTTCGGTTCAATACCATCAAGTTGCTGCACAATCACAGAAACACCATTAATTTCGACCGCACTTTGCGCCAAGTCATTACCAGCCTGAAGTGCAGCTTTCTCTTTTAATGTTTGTAACTCTTTCTCAACTTTCTTACATTTATCTTGCAACAGAGAAATCTTATCCGTAACGGAATTCACGTCCGATTTCAGTAATTCGGCGCTTTGATTCAATAAAGTTTGTTGATGTTGTAACCATTCAATCGCCGTTTCGCCGGTAATCGCTTCAATTCGGCGAATACCTGCTGCTACAGCGGTTTCTGTTACGATTTTAAATAATCCGATATCTCCCGTGCGTTTTGCATGAATACCACCACACAACTCAATAGAGAAATCACCCATCGTTAAGACACGAACTTGTTCGGAATACTTCTCACCGAATAACGCCATCGCACCTTTTGCTTTTGCGGCTTCCAACTCCATAATGTCGGTTTGGATTGGATTATTGGCTCTCACTTGCTGGTTCACAATACGTTCAACTTCAGCTAACTGCGCTTTGCTAATGGCTTCATGTTGAGCAAAGTCAAAACGTAATAACGTATCGGAAACAAGTGAACCTTTTTGCGCGACATGTTCACCTAATACTTGACGTAATGCAGCATGCAACAAGTGTGTTGCGGAGTGATTTAACGAAATACGTTGACGGCGAACATCGTCAACAACTGCATTTACAGACTGCCCAACAGATAAACTCCCTTGTGTGAGTTCACCAATGTGGCCGAAAACCTGACCATATTTTTGGGTGTCTTTTACGTCAAAACAAAAACCATTGCCTTCTAAACGACCGATATCTCCAATTTGGCCACCGGATTCTGCATAGAACGGCGTATTATCTAAAATAACTACGGCACTTTGACCCGCTGAAATCGATTCCACCGAATTTCCCTCATGGAAAAGTGCGGTCACTTTTGCCAGTGTTTCTGACTCGGTATATCCTTCAAAACGGGTTGTCCCGTCAACACGGATCACACTGTTGTAGTCCATGCCGAATTGGCTTGCCGATTGTGCGCGAACACGTTGCAATTCCATTTCACGCTCAAATCCTTCTTCATCAATCGCAATACCACGCTCACGGCAAACATCTGCAGTTAAATCCAGTGGGAAGCCATAGGTATCATATAACTTGAACGCCACTTCACCGGACAAGATATTCTCTTTTACATTAGCCAACGCGTCATCTAACAAGGTCAAACCACGTTCTAATGTGCGAGCAAATTGTTCTTCTTCCAAGCGCAAGAATTTTTCCACTGTCGCTTGCTGTTTTTTCACTTCTTCACCGGCCTCTGCCATCACATCAATCAGTGTTGGGACGAGTTTGTAGAAGAATGCTTCTGTTGCACCGAGTAAATGCCCATGACGTACTGCGCGACGAATAATACGACGAAGGACATAACCACGTCCCTCATTGGAAGGCACAACACCGTCAGCAATTAAATAAGCGCAAGAACGAATATGGTCGGCAATAACTCGTAATGATTTATTGGCTAAATCTTTCTCACCGGTTAACTCTGCCACTTTGGCAATTAAGGTTTTAAAAATATCAATATCATAGTTGGAGTTGACGTGTTGCAATACCGCACTGATTCGTTCCAACCCCATACCGGTATCCACAGACGGTTTTGGAAGTTTCTCCATTGTACCGTCAGCATGGCGGTTAAATTGCATGAACACGATGTTCCAGATTTCAATATAGCGGTCACCATCCTCTTCAGGAGATCCCGGAGGCCCACCCCAAATATGATCGCCATGATCGTAGAAAATTTCGGTACAAGGACCACAAGGACCGGTATCACCCATTTGCCAGAAGTTATCTGAGGCATAAGGCGCACCTTTATTGTCACCGATACGAATAATGCGTTCTGCCGGAATACCGATTTCTTTATGCCAAATGTTATAGGCCTCATCATCGGTTTCGTACACGGTTACCCATAATTTTTCTTTTGGTAACCCTAGCCACTGTGGAGAAGTCAAAAACTCCCAACCGTAATGAATGGCATCATGTTTAAAATAATCACCGAAACTAAAGTTTCCTAACATTTCAAAGAAAGTATGGTGTCTTGCGGTATAGCCCACATTTTCTAAATCATTATGTTTTCCCCCGGCACGCACACAACGTTGTGCAGTGGTTGCTCGGGTATAAGGGCGTTTTTCTAATCCTAAAAAAACATTTTTAAATTGGTTCATCCCGGCGTTGGTAAATAATAATGTCGGATCATTATCCGGAACGAGAGAACTGCTTTCTACAACCTGATGCCCTTTACTATGAAAGAAATCCAGATATGCTTGTCGAATTTGTGCTGTTGTTTTCATGTATAAGCCTTAAACTTTAACGTCTTTACTTAATTATTTACAAATTACTGCGTAACTTCCTATTCTTGCATATTTTTTACATTTATAGAAAAACTTTTTACGAAACCATTTCTCTTTTCTTAAAAATGAAGAAAACAAAACCGCACTTACGCTCTAACTTCGTGAAGTGCGGTTATTTTTTTCTGCCTTTAATAACAGGTGAGCTTTAACAATTATTCTTCACGAAGAGGAACAACAAGCATATCAATCTTAATGGAATTCATCACTTGGCGAGTTGAAGACATCAACTTACTCCAAAAATCTTGGTGATGTCCGGTCACGAGCAAATCCACATCATATTGTTCAATCGCATCTGATAGAACTTGCCCTAAATCACCACTCCCACTTAATTTCTCACTAACCGGATACCCTGCTTGTTCAGCTAATTGCAACAATGTTTGTTGAGTTTCGCTGGAAATTCGATCCTGCATGGAGACCATATTGACATCGATCAAACCTGTATAAAGATCCGAAAAGTTTACATCTACATGGATGATGGATAATTTCGCATCATGCCGCCGTGCAACACCCACTGCTTTTTTCAAAAGAACCGGACTTTCTTCTGAAAGATCTACTGCAACTAATACATGTTTGTACATAATCGACTCCTTATCTGATCAGGGTTATTTTTTGTCATTCACATAATAGCACCGCCATATAGGAAAAAATATGCGTCAGATCACATTTTGAGAAAAACATTGATTTTTAATTAACTAAAAACAACCTTACTGCTTTGAATCTCCTCTAAAATAAGGTCAGTTATCTACCTACAATGAACAAAACTAATACGATTTGCTTAATCTCTATTCGAATGCGCCAAAAATAGTTTTTTTCATAAAAAAAGAGTTGACGAGCAAAAGCAATATCCGCATAATACGCCGCGCAAAGTCAATGAGATAATGCAAATGAATGGCTATGTAGCTCAGTTGGTTAGAGCACAACACTCATAATGTTGGGGTCACAGGTTCGAATCCCGTCATAGCCACCATTATTGCGGGACTGGCGAAATTGGTAGACGCACCGGATTTAGGTTCCGGCGCCGCGAGGTGTGTGGGTTCAAGTCCCTCGTCCCGCACCATTTATTTCATTGATATCAACATAGTTGTTGGGGTATCGCCAAGCGGTAAGGCACCGGGTTTTGATCTCGGCATCCCTAGGTTCGAATCCTAGTACCCCAGCCATACTATTTTCAAGCTCTCATTTCTTATTAATATTCTATTGGGGTATCGCCAAGCGGTAAGGCACCGGGTTTTGATCTCGGCATCCCTAGGTTCGAATCCTAGTACCCCAGCCATACACACTTTCACTTTTTTCTTATTTTTCTATATACGCTTAGTTTTCAACAATCTGTCATTGATGTGCTCTTGATAAATCCCTTGCCCTCTCACTGCAAAATAGATAGACTGAATCTCGTTATTAGTCGGGGTGCTTTGTGCTGAGATCATACCCGTGAACCTGATACAGTTAATACTGACGTAGGAAACTAACGAGAAAATCACACTTCCTTTCTTTTTCTCCACATCTTCTTCATTCGTCATTATTGCTGATTATCTTTTTTCATTAAAAAAGGAACAATGATGCAATATGCGTTTTGTCGTTCTGTGCCGGTAAATGGCGGAGGACGTTATGAGTAAAGTCGCGCAGGCGTTGACCATTGCCGGCTCAGATAGCGGCGGTGGTGCCGGAATTCAGGCTGATTTAAAAACCTTTCAAATGCGTGGTGTGTTTGGCACCTCGGTGATTACGGCCGTCACGGCGCAAAACACCTTAGGCGTCTTTGATATTCACGCCATTCCCCTTCAAACCATTCAAAGCCAGCTGAAAGCGATTGCTGATGATTTCACGATTAGCGCCTTTAAAATCGGTATGTTAGGCACAGCAGAGATTATCGAATGTGTCGCTGAGGCATTAAAGCAGTATCACTTCGGCACGTTGGTGTTAGATCCTGTCATGATCGCCAAAGGCGGTGCACCCTTGTTGCAACAAAGAGCGGTCGATTCTTTGAATACATTTTTATTGCCGTTAGCAGATGTGATTACGCCGAACTTGCCGGAAGCCAAGGCGCTGACAGGCGTGGAGGTCATGGACGATCAAACGGCCCAACACGCGGCGAAAATTTTACTGGAACGAGGTGTGAAAACGGTGGTGATTAAAGGCGGACACAGCGCGCATTCACAAAGTGCGGTATGTCGCGATTGGGTTTTTACCCCTGACGCGCAATTTACTTTAGAAAGTCCACGTTATGCGACAGCGCAAACCCATGGCACGGGTTGCACGTTCTCCGCTTGTATGACGGCAGAGCTTGCCAAAGGCGTTTCCGTGGAACAGGCGATTAAAACCGCAAAAGACTACATTACGGCGGCAATCAGCCATCCGTTAAATATCGGCCATGGACATGGACCGACCAATCATTGGGCTTATCAAGACAAAGCATAATTCATACTGAGGAACAGACACATGAAAAAAACAACGTTAATTTTGACCGCACTTTCTTTATACGCCGGCATGGCATTGGCGAATCATTACGAAGAAACCGTGAATATTTATACTTACGATTCTTTTACGTCTGATTGGGGTGCCGGCCCGAAAGTGAAGCAGGCATTTGAACAGCAATTTCCGCTTTGTAAAGTGAATTATATCCCGTTTGAAAGCGGCGGCACGTTGTTTAACCGCGTGCGTTTAGAAGGCCATAAAACCAAAGCGGATATCGTGTTAGGCTTGGATAATTTTGTGTTGGATGAAGCGAAAAAAAGCCAATTATTTGATTCAAATAGCATCGACTTAAGCCAACTTTCTTTACCAAATCAATGGACGGATAATACGTTCTTGCCTTACGATTTCGGCACGTATGCCTTTATATACGATAAAAATAAAGTGAAAAATCCACCAAAAAGCCTAAAAGAATTGGTTGAGCGGGAAGATTTACGTGTAATCTATCAAGATCCTCGCACCAGCAGCGTGGGACGAGGATTGTTAGTGTGGATGAATACGGTTTATTCAGCAGACCAAGTGGCGCAAGCCTGGCAACAACTCGCCAAACACACAGTTACAGTGGGCAAGGGCTGGTCTGACACTTACGGCGCATTCCTGAAAGGGGAGGCGGATGTCGTATTAAGCTACACCACTTCGCCGTTATATCACCAATTATTTGAAAATAAAGAGAATTATGCGGCAACTACATTTGCTGAAGGCAATGTGATGCAAGTTGAATTGGCAGCGCGAATCGCGGAGCATAAAAATCAATGCGCTGATCACTTCATGGATTTTTTACTGACACCTGAAGCTCAAAAGCCGATTGTCACAGCAAACGTGATGTTCCCGGTGATCCAAGCGCCGGTTGAACCGCACTTTGATGCCCTAAAAGAAACTGTGTTGAAGCAGTCTTTCTTGAATACCTCCAATGTTAGCCCGGAAACGTTACGGAGTTGGATTAATCAATGGCAAACCACATTAACTAAATAATTCGAACGATGTTTTGGTTGTCTCGTTCATTGTTTACCCGCTTATTTTTTTCTAGCCCGCAATTCCGCCCGCGTCATTATGTGGGCGGAATTAGCGTTATTTTGCTGATTTCGTTGCTTTATGGCTTTGCCATGCGTGCCGTGCTGGCGCAGGGCACTGAATTTCAGTGGCAACAATTCTTTGCCGATCGCTATTTGCATCACGTTATTGCGTTTAGCTTCGGGCAAGCGTTGCTTTCTGCGTTGTTATCCCTGTTCTTCGGCGTGCTACTCGCTCGCGCTTTTTATTATGTGGAATTTGTCGGTAAAACCTTTTTGCTGAAAATCATGTCGCTGACTTTTGTGTTGCCGGTATTGGTGGCGATTTTCGGCTTAATTGGCATTTATGGCGCTTCCGGTTGGATTGCACAACTCTTGCATTTTTTTGACCGCACTTGGACAGGCAGCATTTACGGCTTGTCGGGGATTTTAATTGCGCATCTTTTCTTTAATATTCCGCTGGCAACCAAACTGTTTTTACAAAGTTTGGAAAGCATTCCTTATGAACAGCATCAGCTGGCGGCACAACTGAATATTCGTGGTTGGCGTTTTGTCCGATTGGTGGAGTGGCATGCGCTGCGTCGTCAGATGTTGCCGACTTTCAGCTTGATTTTTATGCTCTGTTTTACCAGTTTTACGGTGGTGCTCACCTTGGGTGGTGGGCCGCAATATACCACGCTAGAAACGGCGATTTATCAGGCGATTTTATTTGAATTTGATTTGCCGAAAGCCGCGGTGTTTGCCTTGTTGCAGTTTGTATTTTGTTTGCTGCTATTTACGTTTAGCAGTCTGTTCAATAACACTTCACAAACCACGTTAAGCAGCCCGTATCGTTGGCTCAGCCCATCAAAAAGTGCGGTCAAATTTTTCCATGTTTTTTTGCTCGGCGTTTTTGTGTGTTTTATGTTGTCGCCGTTGTTAAATATTTTGTTTAGCGCACTGACATCAGGAAAATGGCTGACGGCGTGGCACAATCCGCAATTGTGGAAAGCCTTAACCTACTCTTTAACTATTGCGCCTGCGTCTGCTTTGTTGGCGTTGCTCATGGCGGTGGCATTGTTGTTATTATCACGCCGTTTACAATGGCTCTATTATGTAAAAACAGCGCAATTTATTCTCAATGCCGGCATGGTGATTTTGGCGATTCCCATTTTGGTATTGGCGATGGGGCTATTTTTATTGTTGCGTGACGTGGATTTTACCAATGCCTATTTATTTGCCATTGTCGTTGTCTGCAACGCCTTGAGTGCTATGCCTTTCGTACTGCGCATTTTGACTGAGCCATTCAACAACAATATGTTGTATTACGAACGTTTGTGTAACTCCCTTGGGATTGTCGGCTGGCAACGTTTTCGTCTGATTGAATGGCATTCACTTCGTACACCGATAAACTATGCGCTTGCTTTGGCATTTGCCCTTTCCTTAGGGGATTTCACGGCGATTGCGTTGTTCGGCAACCAAGAATTCACCTCGTTGCCCCATTTGTTATATCAACAATTAGGCAGTTATCGTCACCAAGAGGCCGCTGTCACTGCCGGTATTTTGCTGTTATTATGCGGCGCTATTTTCGCCTTAATTGAAAATCAAAAGGAACAACATGATTCGCTTAGATAACGTATTTTTAGCTGATGATGCACTGCCGATGACGTTTGATTTGCAGGTGGCGGCAGGAGAGCGTATTGCCATTGTCGGACCAAGCGGGGCAGGTAAAAGTACGTTGTTAAATTTAATTGCCGGTTTCGTGTTGCCAACACAAGGCAAGATTTGGTTAAACGGTGAAAACCATACGCGTAGTGCGCCTTATGAGCGCCCTGTGTCCATGTTGTTTCAAGAGAACAATTTATTTCCGCATTTAACCGTGCAACAAAATTTGGCATTGGGCTTAAAAACAAGCTTAAAATTGACCGCACTTGAGCAAGATCAGATCGAACGGGTGGCCGATGCGGTAGGATTAACATCCTTTTTATCCCGTCTGCCAAACAGTTTGTCGGGCGGACAAAAACAACGGGCCGCCTTGGCGCGTTGTTTATTGCGTGATAAACCGATTTTATTGTTGGACGAACCGTTTTCTGCGCTCGATCCGGAATTGAGAATGGAAATGCTCAATTTGATTGATGAACTTTGCCACAGTAAAAAGCTGACGTTGTTGCTTGTAACCCATCAACCGTCAGAGCTGACGGGTAAAGTGGATCGTATGCTTCGTATTGAAAATGGTCGGATAAGCGCATTAGTAATGAATTGATATGATAGGAGAAACAAAAAATGTAATCTCTAGATTACAATAAACCAAAATTAAGGGATAATATGAACGTACTTTTAACCAGTGAAAAATTTGATAAATGGTTAAGTCATCTAAAAGATAAATTGGCGGTTGCGATGATCACACGCCGATTAGATCGTGCGAGATTAGGTAACTTCGGTGATTGCAAGTTTGTTGGGCAAGGTGTTTATGAAATGCGCATCGATACCGGAAAAGGTTATCGAATTTATTATGCTCGGCAAGGTGAAATCACTTATTTTTTAATTAGTGGTGGCGATAAACGCAACCAGCAACAGGATATTGATGAAGCAATTAAATTATGGCTTGAATACCAACAAGGAGAAGTCTCATGAAGTTTATCGAATATGATGCTGCAAAATATCTCACAGACGAAGAAACCATTGCATTTTATTTAACAGATGCGTTGGAGAATGGTTCAGAAGCGGAATTTTTACTTGCTCTAAAAAATGTAGCCAAGGCAAGAGGTATGACGCAGCTGGCAAAAGATTCCGGGGTTCCCCGTGAAAGTTTATATAAAACCTTGTCCGGCGAGAGTAAACCTCGCTTTGAAACAATTACTAAAATTGTTAATGCATTAGGTGTGAATCTTGCGTTCACGCCTAGAAGTACCAGTATTTAATTTATCGAGAAACCTATGTCAACTAGTACCTTACAAATTTACTCTATCACACCGCACCCAACCGCAGAATATTGGTCGGTGTGCAAAGTAGAAGCCCTATTTGAAACCCCATTTTTAGATTTGGTTTATCGCGCGGCACAAATTCATCGTAAAAATTTCAATCCACGCGCGATTCAGCTTTCTACCTTAATGTCGATTAAAACCGGCGGTTGTCCGGAGGATTGTGGGTATTGTCCGCAATCAGCGCGTTATCAAACGGGCGTACAGAATCAAGAATTATTAAACGTGGAAGACATCGTGGCGAAAGCCAAAATCGCGAAAGCGCGTGGGGCAGGGCGTTTCTGCATGGGCGCCGCATGGCGTGGGCCAAAACCGAAAGATATCGCCAAAGTGACAGAAATCATCAAGGCGGTAAAAGCGCTTGGTATGGAAACTTGCGGTACTTTTGGCTTATTGCAAGATGGCATGGCGGAAGAATTAAAAGACGCGGGCTTGGATTACTACAACCACAACCTAGACACCGCACCGGAACATTACAACGAAGTGATTGGTACACGTCGTTTTGATGATCGTATCAGTACCTTAGGCAAAGTGCGTAAAGCCGGCTTGAAAGTCTGTTGCGGCGGGATTGTGGGCATGAACGAAACCCGCAAAGAACGCGCAGGACTGATTGCCAGCCTGGCAAATTTGGATCCGCAACCGGAATCCGTGCCAATCAACCAATTAGTCAAAATTGAAGGCACGCCGCTTGCTGACGCAGAAGAATTAGATTGGACAGAATTTGTGCGCACCATTGCCGTAGCACGTATTACCATGCCAAACAGTTACGTCCGCCTATCTGCCGGCCGCCAAGGCATGAGCGAAGAAATGCAGGCAATGTGCTTTATGGCGGGTGCTAACTCCATTTTCTACGGCGACAAACTGCTTGTTACCGGCAACCCGGAAGAAGACGGCGACCGTTTATTGATGGAAAAACTCGATTTAGAACCGGAAACGGAAGAGAACAAGCGTTTACGTTAATGACTCGCAGAGATTTAACGCATATCATGCAATCTGCAATATATGATTAAGTCAAACATAAAAACAAGTAATTTGTTTAGGTTTATTATGTATCGCAAAAAATAGGATGATTCTCGCCCTGTGGTGTTGATAGAGATTAAGAAATGTATTTGACTTTGTTTTAGCAGGTAGGGTGGTGCACAGTAATGCGTTGTGTAGACTAATGGTAAATCAGCGAGCAATCGCGGTATTGTGGGTTCAACTCCCACCACAGCGCGTTACAACCTTTGTTTCAATATAATTTTGCCAATCGTCTTTTCTTCGATTTCGTGCAACAAGTTGCACGCTACGAGGAGCATTATTTCATATTGTAGCGTGCATCTTGATGCACGAGTGATTCCACCTCGGTGCGTGATTTCCGATTTTGTGCTTGATGCACGATCAAACCAGGCACGGTACGTTATTTAACCCTTTCGAGCATTTACAACTTCGTGCAACAAGTTGCACGCTACGAGGGCATTATTTCATATTGTAGCGTGCATCTTGATGCACGAGTGATTCCACCTCAGTGCGTGATTTGCGATTTCGTACTTAATGCACGATCGAACCACGCGCGGCACGTTATTTAACCCTTTCGAGCATTTACAATTTCGTGCAATAAGTTGCACGGTACGACGATTCAGCGGATGCTATGCGGTAGATTTTTATTTGTCGTGTGGGTTTTTGAGGGGAATAAAATGATGTAGTATAGCGAAAGTGGTGCCCCCAACAGGACTTGAACCTGTGACCAATCGATTATGAGTCGACTGCTCTGACCGACTGAGCTATGGGGGCGGAAAAAGCGTTGCGGATTATAGAGAATTTTGTCGTTAAAGTCTAGGATGACAAGATGTTTAGCCGAAAAAAGTGCGGTGCGTTTTACAAAACTTTTGAAAAACGCACCGCACTTTTTAGATTTTAAACGAATTAATGTGTGCTTGTGCTGGTTGTGGTTCGATTTGCACGTTTGCGATCCATTTCCGTTAATAATTTTTTACGGATACGGATAGATTGTGGCGTAATTTCCACCAATTCGTCATCATCAATAAATTCGATGGCTTGTTCAAGGCTAAATTTGATTGGTGTAGTTAACGCAATGGCATCATCTTTACCGGAAGCACGCATATTGGTGAGTTTTTTCCCTTGTAAGCAGTTCACAGTTAAGTCGTTAGAACGGCTGTGAATACCGATGATTTGGCCTTCGTACACTTCGGCACCGTGATCGATCATTAACTTACCACGCTCTTGCAAGCCCCATAACGCATAAGCCAAGGCTTTACCTGTCGCATTAGAAATTAATACACCATTTTTACGTTGACCGATTTCGCCCGGTTTTACATCATCATAATGACTGAAACTGGAGTAAAGTAGACCGGTCCCTGATGTCATGGTCATGAATTCATTACGGAAACCGATTAAGCCACGGCTTGGAATGACATATTCTAAACGCGTACGTCCTTTACCGTCCGGCACCATGTCTTTTACTTCACCTTTGCGGATACCAAGGGCTTCCATTACCGCGCCTTGGTGTTGTTCTTCAATGTCGATGGTCACTTGTTCAAACGGCTCTTTTTTGTGTCCATCCACTTGTTTAAAGATAACTTTCGGGCGGGAGACGGCCAATTCGTAGCCTTCGCGACGCATATTTTCGATTAATACGGATAAATGCAATTCACCACGACCGGAAACACGGAATTCATCCGGGTTTGGGGTTTCTTCTACGCGCAATGCTACGTTATGCACAAGCTCTTTGTTTAAGCGCTCTAAAATCTGACGAGATGTCACGTATTTGCCTTCTTTACCGCAGAATGGCGAGGTGTTTACGCAGAAGAACATGGTCACGGTAGGCTCATCAACGCTTAATGCCGGTAAGGCTTCCACGTTATTGATATCGCAAATGGTATCGGAAATATTGAGTTCACCTAGACCGGTAATCGCCACGATGTCGCCTGCGCTGGCAATATCTTCTTCGTAGCGTTGTAATCCAAGGTGACCTAATACTTGTCCGATTTTTCCGGTGCGAGTTTTACCGAAACTGTCGATGATTGTCACACTTTGGTTTGGTTTTACTGTACCACGTTTAATACGACCAATACCGATAACGCCCACATAATTGTTGTAGTCAAGTTGGGAAATTTGCATTTGGAACGGGGCGTTGAGTTCCACTTTTGGTGGTTCAACGTATTTGACGATGGCTTCAAATAAAGGGGTCATGTCAGCCGCTAAATCGTCGTGTTCCAAGCCGGCAACGCCGTTTAAGGCAGAGGCATAAATAATCGGGAAGTCTAACTGTTCGTCAGTGGCACCAAGGTTCACGAATAAATCGAACACTTGATCCACCACCCAGTCAGGGCGTGCGCCCGGGCGGTCAACTTTGTTGATGACCACGATCGGTTTTAAGCCGTGAGCAAAGGCTTTTTGCGTCACAAAACGGGTTTGTGGCATAGGGCCATCAAAAGCATCCACCACCAATAATACGGAATCCACCATAGAGAGTACGCGTTCAACTTCACCACCGAAGTCCGCATGTCCCGGAGTATCCACAATATTAATGCGGTAGCCGTTCCAATTAATGGCGGTATTTTTCGCTAAAATGGTAATGCCGCGTTCTTTTTCTAAATCATTGGAATCCATCACGCGCTCATCCGCATCACCGCTACGGGAGGCTTCCAATGTGCCGGATTGTTGTAATAATTTATCCACTAAAGTTGTTTTGCCGTGGTCAACGTGGGCAATGATTGCGATATTACGCAGTTTGTTAATGTCTATTTGATCTGTCATTGAGAATTCTTAAGCCTAAGCTAATAATAAAAAATAGGTAATTTTCTGACCGCACTTTTACTGCCAAAAATGCGAAAGGCGCAGATTATACAACTTTTTATGAGGGGCTGCTATGCGTAAATGGGAGAAAATTTACACAATAAACGACCTGACTTTATGAAAAATAAAAAAGGGGTTTAATGAAGAAAATTCAGCTGAATGTATGAAATACTTTTATGAAATTGAGGCGGAATATGCTATTTTTATGCGCATCTTTTTCCCCATTTTATCTTAATTAACCCACGTCTTAGAGGATTTACGAGTATGTCTAACGCGATTGACAATGTGTTTAAACTCATTGAAGAAAATGACATCAAATTTGTGTTACTTCGTTTTACCGATATTCAAGGCAAAGAACATGGTGTTTCTTTACCGGTGAGCTTGGTTGACGAGGATTTATTTGAAGACGGCAAAATGTTTGACGGCTCTTCTGTGGAAGGTTGGAAGGCGATTAATAAAGCAGATATGCTTTTAATGCCGATTGCCGAAACAGCCGTTGTCGATCCGTTTGCACAGATTCCAACTTTATCCCTCCGTTGTAGCATTTTTGAACCGACCACCATGCAAAGCTATGATCGCGATCCGCGTTCTATCGCACTTCGTGCAGAAAATTATATGCGTTCCACCGGTGTGGCGGATCAAGTGTCCTTCGGACCGGAACCGGAATTTTTCCTCTTTGATGATGTGCGCTTTGATGTGTCGATGAACGGCAATACTTATCAAGTGGATGATGTTGAAGCCGCGTGGAACACCAACAAGCGTTATGAAAACGGCAACAATGCCTATCGTCCGCTGAAAAAAGGCGGCTATTGCGCGGTGGCACCGATTGATACGGCACATGATATTCGTTCAGAGATGTGTTTGTTAATGGAAGAAATGGGCTTGGTGATTGAAGCGCACCACCATGAAGTCGCCACTGCCGGTCAAAATGAAATTGCGACCAAGTTCAATACGTTAACGTTGAAAGCGGATGAAACCCAAATTTATAAATACATCGTGCGTAATGTGGCAAAGGAATATGGTAAAACCGCCTGTTTCATGCCAAAACCGATTACCGGTGATAACGGTTCGGGCATGCACTGTAATATGTCCTTGAGCAAAGACGGCAAAAATATTTTCCAAGGAGACAAATATGCAGGTCTTTCAGAGACCGCACTTTATTACATCGGCGGTATTATCAAACACGCAAAAGCGTTAAACGCCTTTACCAACCCAAGCACCAACTCTTATAAACGTTTGGTGCCGGGTTTTGAAGCACCGGTGTTATTGGCGTATTCCGCAAGTAACCGTTCGGCGTCCATTCGTATTCCTGCCGTAACCAGTCCGAAAGCTATTCGTGTGGAAGCTCGCTTCCCGGATCCGCTTGCCAATCCGTATTTAGCGTTTGCCGCATTATTAATGGCTGGCTTGGATGGCGTGGTGAATAAAATTCATCCGGGCGATGCGATGGATAAAAACCTCTATGATTTACCACCGGAAGAATTAAAAGATATTCCTGCTGTCGCAAGTTCATTAGAAGAAGCATTAAACGCCTTAGAAAAAGATTTTGAATTTTTAACACAAGGCAATGTTTTCACAAAAGATTTCATTCACGCTTTCATTGGTATAAAACGCAAGGAAGTTGAACGTTTGAACATGACACCACATCCGGTCGAGTTTGAAATGTACTACTAATTTGAAAACGCGCCTTGAATATTTTCGAGGCGTCGTTTTATTCTAACGACAATAACGATTATCATAACAACATGAAATCGCCACGAATAGGGCGATCTTTTTCACGGAAACGCAATATTAAACTCACGTTAAAGGTGTCATTATGTTAAAGAAATACCTTATTTTGACAATGTCATTCTGCTTGGTCGGTTGTGGCCTTTTTTCCTCAAAAGAGGCACCAATCCCAGCGGAATATGCCGGCGCCGGTTATTATTTGTCAGATGCAGATGCACAACGCTGGGCGTTTGACAGCAAACAGGTTGAACAATGTATTTACCCGAACTTAACACGGATTTTACAACAACATTTTCCGAAAGAAGATGCGTATATTCATTCACAATATGTGCTTTTCTATCCGCTTGAAAAAATTATCGGCGAGAAATATGTCAAAATTATTCAAAGTGATGAAAAATCCATGAATTACGCCATTTATCAATATAAAAAATTCAAATTAGATAAAGTGGATGACTTAGATAAAGCGCAATGTAACGTTTTACGCAGAAATGCGTTAGATGATTTGGAAGTGGTTAAAGGACAATATAAAAATGGGATGTTAGAAGAGAAAAAAGCAACCGAAGAAAATAAATCTTCCGATGGTGTTGCCACAAATCAAAATAAATTCTTTTTTGACATTATTAAATGGGGTTCAGCACTCCTGCTTTAACGAAAGCCATTCTCATCGGATAACAAACATGAGAACCTAATTCCCTCAATTTCAATAGGATACACAGGTGAACCGCAATCCCCCATTTTGGCTGACCGCCTT
>NZ_KE952591.1:0-2142 GCF_000466335.1 Aggregatibacter sp. oral taxon 458 str. W10330
TCTAAAATACCATGCTGTCCAGTAAAGAAATCTACATCTCCCCCGTTATCTAGCATTAATTGAAGCAAATCCAGTCTTTCTGGGAAACCATTAATATAGGATAAAGGTGTAATTCCTCTTTCATTTGGTAAATTAGGGTTTGCACCAGCCTTAAGTAACGCTATCGCAGCATCAATATTTTTACTTCTTAACGCATAATGCAAAGGAGTCATTCCGTACATATCTTGCGCATTAATCTCCACTCCATGTTTTATATAAAACTCCACAACCGACAACGGAGCCGCAAAAATTAAATTACACTGGTGTAGCCAATTCCATTTGTCTGCCGATACATAGTGAATATCTAACTTTTTACTTATAAAGAAAATATCCTCCAGCATTGCGATATTTCCTTCTCTATCTGCTATCGCAACAAGCATCTTAGGGTCATCTTTATATTCTTCATATAAATTTGTCATATTAGTTTTCTCTTTTGTGTAAAAACAATTTCATATCCTCTTTAATTTTTTGAATATCACCATTTCCCGGCATCTCATTTCTATGACTACGATTTTCAGAACGATTCTCTAGCCTAAAAATGTTGGGTCTTGAATTTACATAATCATTAAATTCCTGTCTTGTTAAACCCAATTGTTTAGCAACCTCTTCTAATCTTCTATGCTCCCATCCAGGAATATGCCCTATATCAAACCCAAACGATGGCGCAAGCGTCCTCGCTTGTGCCTATCATCTAAAAGTGCAGTAAAAAATCCAAAGAATTTTGAACATTGGTTCTCCCAACGTTTATGGGTAAAATTCGCAATGTTTTTATTAAGCAGCACCAGCGTGGACGCTGGCGCTATCATTGGGGCCTTTCTTCTAAAAGATGCCTAGAAAAAGTATTATTAATTCCCATTCTCCCTCTTTTTTTTCTTTATTTTATTAGCAATATTTTTTTCTTCTTTTTTTAGATAATTTCCAAAATATATAGCTAATATCATAGAAAAGAAGAAAAAAGGGAGTATATACTTTATAACAAATGAAATTTCTGCAGGATATGCTCTTAAATACATCATTATAGAAAGTAACACTGTCATAATAATTGAAGAAAAAAAAGCCTTTTTAAGAATAGCAATTATCTCTCTCATTATTTATCCCCCTCATTATCTTCATAATAATAATAATTAAAACAGGATCTCAATAGAGATTAAATATCGCTTATCTATACCCTTATGCTCAGCATTACTTTCATTTATTAAATTAATTATCTTATTAACAAATAAGATCATATCATTTGGTAGACTTCCATAATTCAAAAATATTATTTTTTTTTCATACAGCAATCCAATATCATCCCAAAAGGCATCTAGATTTCTTCCAAAAAACTCACCAAAATCAACTTGCTTCATTAATTGGGTATAGAAATCTTCCTCATCCAAAAGCAAACTACAATCAATTATTACTTCCATTTTCCGATCTCCTTAAAAGATTTATAATGATCGGTTGTAATAAACAATAACCCATCATTAGAATACAATAGCCTTGTTCCTGGCTGTTTATTTCTAGAAATTTGATTATTTATCCCAACATCAGCTTCAAACCATACTCTACCATCAGATGTAGGTAATAGCTGTTGTTCATTTCTATATATATCACCACCTATCTGCCCTTTTTTTAATGCTGTTCCTGGTTTCCAACCATATTTAGTTTCTGCTATGCGTTTTGTAACATACTCATCGGGCAACTTACCATATTGCTGTAAATGTTCTATTACATGATTAGCACTTTGGTGAGTTTGTAAGTCCATTTTAAGATCTTGATAAACTTTGGCATTATATGCTTCATAGTTGAATGATTTTAGATCATACCCCTTTGTCTCCTCAACAATCGGCAAGACTTCATTCGCATTTGAGCCTTTTGGCAACTTGAATCTAGCATAATTTAATGCTGTACTGGTTACTTTCCCCGTCCCCGTAAGCTCCAACAAGGCAGTACCACCTCTCACTGCTGCTATCGCATCAATCTCATTGACCATATTTTTACCATAAAGGTAATTTACATCGTCAAGACGATAGCCTGCGCCCAAAATGTCTTTACCCGATTGCCATACTGCCTTTCCTGAATCCGACAACATTTCCTTACCGGCTGAAATACACATATCTT
>NZ_KE952591.1:2242-2627 GCF_000466335.1 Aggregatibacter sp. oral taxon 458 str. W10330
TCCGATAACGATTTAGTATAAAGGTCATATTTTACTTTCGGTTGTAATGTCTTCGTTACAACATGGCCGTTTGCTTTATCAAATTGTGCCAATGCATTTGAATATTTACCCGTTGAGTAATATTCATCTTTATCCGCAACAGTAAACATCGACTGACGTTTACCACCTGAATTGATAAATGTGCCACGATTATCATAAGGAGGAACATCCCCTTGAGCCGTTGCTTTTCTTAAGAAAGACTGTGCTTGGCCATCTGTTTCGCCAATTTTCTTAAACCAAGCATAGTCGACTTCTTGAGCCGCTTGGGTAATTAATCGCTCCATCGCTTCTTGTTCCCACGATGGCGCAAGTGTCCTCGCTTGTGCCTATCAACTAAAAGTGCGGT
>NZ_KE952591.1:2727-4012 GCF_000466335.1 Aggregatibacter sp. oral taxon 458 str. W10330
TATCATTGGGGTGAACGCTTGCGCCATCAGAGGGCTTTAAAACTCTTTGAAAATTGACTGCACTTTGTACTTCTGTATTTTAAATTGTAGTCTGTTTAAATATCAAACAGACTACAAATTTCTAATAATTTAATATCAGAAATTAGACACTTTATATACTATCCACCTCTTAGTTTTTTAGATATAAGAATTGATAGTACTATTAATGGTGATAATCTGGAAAAACCATATAAGTTAAATGACAATACGTCAAGAATATCTTTCATGGAGATATTTCCAAAACTCACAATAAATTTAAATAATATAATAAGAGAAGACATACCAACAAAACAAAATATAAAAACGAACAAAGAATAACCAGTAAAATAAACTAAAAAACTCATTAATCTACTTAGCATATAAACTCTCTCTGGAAAAATTTCTAATATCTTGCTCATTGCCTTCTAAAAATTTATTTAATGACTCACCTGTAAACGAGTCAGCTGCAACCCCCAATCTAACTAGATATAAGTTTGGACTTTTATTTCATATTTGATGGTTCCCAATTATTTAAAATATCATAAATAAACTCTGCATATTCTTTTTCAGGATGTAATTCCAAAAAACGTTCACATGCTTTTTTAAAATACATAAAGCAGATTTCTTCAGATACATGAATCTGATATCTAGGATCACATAAGCCTCCAATCTCAAACCTTACCCCTTCGAAGTGATCTTCTGGAAATGGGCTATTCATATCAGGGTAATAGCAATCTGCTCCCTCCTCACATAATCCATCCTTTTCTACCAGAACAGAATAAATAGCTTTTAAAAAATCTCCCTCATAATAAACAATATTAAAGTAGCTTTTTATACTAAACTCAGGTTCATCTAAGCCACCTGTTCCACCATAAAAAAAATTTAAAGGACTACGAGAATCTTCTCCTTTGGCTGTATATAAGGGAATACTATTCTGGGTGTACATTTGTTACTCCTTTAGTTTCCATATTTATATAGTAGTGAAATTGTATACCGTTAATTTTTTGTGAATCTTGATAAGCTTTTGGATCTAATCTATTTCTCTCAAGTAAATTACTATACCTTTAGCTACAGCCTTTTGCTCCCACTATAGCGCGCGTTTCCTAATGCGTGCCGAAAACATCAATTTTTTTGATTCAAACCTTCACTATTTTCATGAATAACTTCAATTTGTTTATTTTTTTGTTAGATAGATACAAGCACGCGTTAGGAAACGCGCGCTATCTGGGAGAGAATGAAGAACTTAAACAGGTAATCACTTTATCGC
>NZ_KE952591.1:4112-4508 GCF_000466335.1 Aggregatibacter sp. oral taxon 458 str. W10330
GAACTTAAACAGGTAATCACTTTATCGCCAAATACCACTATATTTTCCGGTAAACTTTATTCGTGAGCTTGCCTCGGGATTTTGCTAACTCCAGAACTATAATAGATTGTAATGGCACAAGCGTGGACGCTTGCGCCATCTATGGGGAATCTGGAGTCCTAACAATATCTCCAGGCTGTGTCGAATTTACTTTTTGTTTTGGTTTAGATGTGAAGTCAATATTATCTCTAGTAACAACACCATCCCTCCAGTCCCCAACCTGACTTTCACCGCCTACCAAAATATGGCTGTCTTTATCATTCGTTACCGTTTGATTTCCACCAGTGTGAGTCGGCAAATTATAATCTGCCGGATACTCAACACCCCACGATGGCGCAAGCGTCCTCGCTTGTGCCT
>NZ_KE952591.1:4608-6231 GCF_000466335.1 Aggregatibacter sp. oral taxon 458 str. W10330
GCAGCACCAGCGTGGACGCTGGCGCTATCATTGGTGATTGTTATAGCACAGGCGTGGACGCTTGCGCCATCAGAGGGGGCACAAGCATACTTCTTTAAAGCTCTCTCAATTTCTACTTTATTAATTCTTCATTAAAAATAGAACTGAAATATTGATCTTTATTACAAAAATTTAAAAACATTTCAGATAAAGAAGTATCTTCTGTAAGGGAAATACATCCATAACCAATATCATCATGTGGATAAAGCGCAATACCTAATTTAGGATTAATTAAAAAACAAATTCCACCACTAATTTTTCCAAAATAGAAAGCTAAAACTAATTCACAATATAAGAAAATTTTATTTAAATCAAAATGCATATTAAATATACTTATTGGTGGCTGCTTCTCATCTTTTAAATCAATTGATTCAAAATATTCTTTATAAACCCCGTCATAGTCATTCAAAAAATTACTCTTTTTAGCTTCCTCATACAAAAATAAGTATTCTTCTAAATACTCAGATTCTCTTATACCATCATCAATATCTGAATCATCATCATATACTAAAGCACTAAGTAAAAAAAAGTTGTCCAAATCTTTACAAAAGAAGGTTTTAAGCAATTCAGAAGCTCTTTTTATATTGCCAACATCACTTAAATCCTTTGCTTTAAAATACCCAACCCATTTATTACTAGTTGAAAACCCATTGAAATTAATATTTCTAAAACATAACTCATTATTTATTATCAATTTTGATAAATTTTCCATCGCTTCGTCCTATTGTAATTTTTTTGTTTCTATTTGGTAAATCCCCATTTAAACCTACCTTCCACTCTCCGGTTTTATCAGAATGTCTTGTATCACTAACCTCCCAAATTTCATCTGTATATTTATTTTTAAATCTTTTAGCTCCTCTAACTTTTGTAAAGTCGTCAGGATGAGAATCTGGAGTCCCCCAAGATGGCGCGCGTCTCCTGACGCGTGCCCAAAGCATCAATTTCACAATTCAGATTTTTACTATTTTCATTAACAACTTCATTTTGTTTATTTTTAGATAGATACAAGCACACGTCAGGAGACGCGCGCTATCTGGGGTCATTTCTATTTTTAGGATCATAGTAATATTTATTTCTAACTTTGCCTTTAGTAATCTCTATAACGAAGATATGTTATTACAAAATTTATTGATAATATAAGGATAATAAAACCCACCTCCTTTTTATTCATACTTTTAAAAAAAGACAATATATCAATACAATAGAAACTAATACTATTATTTATGTTATAGAGTAACCTTGCAGCTAAAAACATAATAAACATAAAAACGACTCCAGATACTAGAGAAAAAATAAGAATATAAATAATCTTTTTCACTATTTTCCCCCACGATGGCGCAAGCGTCCTCGCTTGTGCCTATCAACTAAAAGTGCGGTCACAAAATCCAAAGAATTTTGAACATTGATTCTCCCAACATTTATGGGTAAAATTCGCAATGATTTTATTAAACAGCACAAGCGTGGACGCTTGCGCCATCAGAGGGGAGATATCAAAATTTGCTTAAAATAAGCATCATTGAAAATACAAAAGTGCGGTCAAATTTTGAGAGGTTTAAAAACTCTTTGAAAATTGACCGCACTTGA
>NZ_KE952591.1:6331-9239 GCF_000466335.1 Aggregatibacter sp. oral taxon 458 str. W10330
CCACTCCATGTTTTATATAAAACTCCACAACCGATAAAGGAACCGCACAAATTAAATTACACTGGTGCAGCCAATTCCATTTATCTGCCGATACATAGTGAATATCTAACTTTTTACTTATAAAGAAAATATCCTCCAGCATTGCGATATTTCCTTCTCTCTCTGCTATCGCAACAAGCATCTCCGGATCATCTTTATATTTTTCATATAAATTTGTCATATTAGTTTCCCACGATGGCGCAAGCGTCCTCGCTTGTGCCTATCATCTAAAAGTGCAGTAAAAAATCCAAAGAATTTTGAACATTGGTTCTCCCAACGTTTATGGGTAAAATTCGCAATGTTTTTATTAAGCAGCACAAGCGTGGACGCTGGCGCCATCTATGGGAGCCTAGTATGTAGGCAATCGAGATACAACCCCCTGAACAGTTCCTTTTGGATATCTAATTTCATTAAAAGATTCTCCATTATCTACACTATAAAATAAACGCTCAAAATCTCCTGAATATGCCATACATAAATAAAGTGTGTTGATATTCTCATAACCACCCAACTCTGTTGTATCAATTAAAAAAACATTAGATAGTTCTCCATTGTGCCATTTAGTAGCATTAAACTCACTTTCACCAAAGTCTTCATTTGTACAATAACCATAATAGTATTTATTAATAAATGAGTCTTTTAAATTAAAAAAAACTGTACCTAATGTGTAGTTATCATAGGAATCATTATTTTCAGGATATAACCTATCACCTATTCTTATTTTAATATTACCGTACACATAATCATCAATTGAAAAACTCTCAGTCCAATAAATTCCAAAATCCTTTTTATTACTTTCAATTGACCTCATTACTTATCCCTTAATTATTAGAATAAATTAGTCAAACTAAACCGATAATGCTATCATAAAAGTCAATTACATCTTTTGTTTTTACTATCCATTCAGATATCTTAAAACCATCTTCATTTAAGACCTCTCGTTTATTTACATATTCATTGATTTTAGACGCATCAAACTCTGGGAAATCATCGATAAATATGATCTTATTTTGAACATAAGAAATTTCCCCACCATAATAAACAATCCATGTAGAAATAAAATTTAAAGATTCTGGCTCATGCATAGATGTAATAAGTACTGAATGTTTCTTTTTTTCTATCCCATCAGCTATAGATGTAGCCCAGCTATTTTTATATTCTTCAATACCCCAATAGTCTATTGGAATATGTAATTCTTCTACATATTCACCTAAAGAGATCGAAGCCAAAATATGCATTCCATATCCATTATCAAAAGATGTATCTTTATCTTTAAAGAAAATACCAAACATTATTAGTCCTTAACTCTATTCAAATCTTTGTCAGAATCACTCCTCTGAGGTAATAAAAAAAACTTATACTGCCATTGTCACAATTAATTATTCTAAAACATTCCAGCTCTTTATTATTTAATGAGTAAACTCCTAGAACATCAGGATCATCTAAATCACATGTAATATATTTATTAATTTGATTTTTATCAATTTTAACTTCTATTCTAACAAGAAGCTCATCGGTAACATTACTATATATTTCAATATATCTTCTGAGTTTTTTCATCGTTTTACCTATATAAATTATGGTTCTATTCTTCTCTTTGGATCTGCGGGTTTAATCTTATCTCCTGTTTTATAATCAAAAGCCCCCACGATGGCGCAAGCGTCCTCGCTTGTGCCATCTATGGGGCTATTTGAGATTCTAGTAAAACTTTCTAATTTTTATTTAATAATCTTTTTTCAATATTAGTATAAATTTCTAATCATTAACAAATTGGTTTAGCAAAGAATAAATTTTGCTTATTATTAAATGTAAATCATCTGTTTTAATACAAGATATCTTAACCCCCCAAAAATCATTATCAAAAAAACCTATATTATCTTTTGGAAGATACTCAGAAAAAAGCAATCTATCTTCAATATAATCTATATCATAATTTCTTCTCTTGTTAAATATAATAACTACTTTAGAAAACCCCTTAGAACTATTAACAATAAATGGATAGTAGCCCATATTTATATACTCCATATAATCAATCTCCCATAAGTATGGGTTTATTGATTCAGTTTGCCCAACCCTATCTAACTTATCAAATAAAATTTCTTCATCCTCTATAAAAAGCTTTCCATCAATTTCATTATTTTTTATTAGCTGTTCAATTGAGTATATAAAAGCAAAGCCTTTCTCCATTAATTTTTTCATCAAAGCTCTATCAGGTAAACTAAATAATTCATCATTTACAACTGAAAAAATATCTAGTTTAGGATCAAAAAACTCAATGAGATAACTAGCCTTATTATAGGGTAGATGAGATGGAAAAATACTCATATCAATGCATAAGTTTATTGAAAAATTATCTGTATTTAAGATTCTATCAATTTGAATAGCAAAATTACTAAAACAACCTTCACTATCATATATTCCTGGATTTCCAATAATCATTTCTTTCTTACCTCATTATAGTGTGTACCTAATCTTTCATATACGTCTTTATTTATATCAGAAGGATTTATCCGCTGTTCAACCCTTTGATCTTTTCCTGTTCGTCCAGCCCAATGCCAACGGTCGCCTTCCTTATTTGAATTAAATTGATGAATTCTCCCTTCGCTATCTATCGCATAACGCTTTTTGCCTCCTTCAACTGAGGACTCAAAAAGCTTTAATGAATCTTTAGGTTCAATACCTGCATTTGGACGGTTACCAGTTCCACCTAAAGTATGTTTTGAATTAGATTCAATTGTTAATCCATTATTAGCTTTTACTGGTTCTGGAATTGGTAATCTGTTATCCCTAGTAACAACATTATCCCTCCAATCCCCAACCTGACTTTCACCGCCCACCAAAATATGGCTGTCTTTATCATTCGTTACCG
>NZ_KE952591.1:9339-10626 GCF_000466335.1 Aggregatibacter sp. oral taxon 458 str. W10330
TTTTATTAAACAGCACCAGCGTGGACGCTGGCGCCATCATGGGGCTATCTGGAGTATGCCAATAATAAATTATTGGCATACTCCACCTTACTAAAAATCCCCCTCTTCTACAACCTCAATAGCACCACATCCTATAAATAACCATCTCAATGTTCCCGATAAAAATGGATCATCTAGAACTTTAGTTGCAAATAAAAAGTGGTCTTCATCTAAAATAGTTGCCCCCCACCAAAACCAGCTTCTATCTATAGGATCCATAAGAAATATCCAGTTATCAAAAGTCCAATCGTCCTCTCTTTTTCTATAAAAAAAACCAAAAATATCAAAACGACTTTTAACTTTTTTAAAACCATTAATAAATTGTATTGGTAATATTTTTTTCCAAGCTTCTACATCGTCCCATTTAGACTTAGTATATAAATCATATTGATAATTGACCTTTAATAACACATCTCTTGCTAATCTCATTACCTCATTGGCATTACCATTGCACCTAATAATAAAATTCATCCCTAAGCCCTCTTGATAAGTGGGAAGACTATTACTTTCAAGACGGAGCCTTTCTTCTAATAAATACCTAGAAAAAACATTGTTAATTCCCATTCTTCCCACTCCCTTGTTTTATTTTATATTTTAACTCTTCTATTTGTGACGCTCTTAATCCATATTGGTGTTTAGCTTTTGTTGGATCAGCTATAACAGGTCTAACTCTATCCGGATCTTTTACTCTAATATCTTTTTCTGCAACAGCTAAATCTTGTATTTGTTTTCTATACTCTCGTGGTATCACAAAAGACTTTATTTCTGCGTTAGGTAAATTTTGATCTATTTTTTGCTGCAAATATTCAATTGCCCTTTTTTTGCTACCAAAATTTAAATACAAGGTTGTATCACCCGTAATAAATACATCTCCCATATCATTAATAATTAATCTCTCATTTGGTGTACCTTCAACTCTGTAGATAGTTACTTCTCTATTATATAAGTCTCTTAATCTAGAAGTTATATCATCTGCATGAATAATCGAGTTTGTTAATATTTTTTTAGTTGCAGGGGCAATTAAATTTATTCCTGAACCAATAGCTTTCCCCGTCCCCGTAAGTTCTAACAAGGCAGTACCACCTCTCACGGCGGCTATCGCATCAATCTCATTGACCATATTTTTACCATAAAGGTAATTTACATCGTCAAGACGATAGCCTGCGCCAAAAATGTCTTTACCCGATTGCCATACCGCTTTTCCTGAATCCGATAACATTTCCTTACCGGCTGAAATACACATATCTT
>NZ_KE952591.1:10726-11993 GCF_000466335.1 Aggregatibacter sp. oral taxon 458 str. W10330
TCCGATAACGATTTAGTATAAAGGTCATATTTTATTTTTGGTTGCAATGTTTTCGTTACAACATGACCATTTGCTTTATCAAATTGTGTCAATGCATTTGAATATTTACCCGTTGAGTAATATTCATCTTTATCCGCAACAGTAAACATCGACTGACGTTTACCACCTGAATTGATAAATGTGCCACGATTATCATAAGGAGGAACATCCCCTTGAGCCGTTGCTTTTCTTAAGAAAGACTGTGCTTGGCCATCTGTTTCGCCAATTTTCTTAAACCAAGCATAGTCGACTTCTTGAGCCGCTTGGGTAATTAATCGCTCCATTGCCTCTTGTTCAGTGACTTGACGCCCTAAACGCTCACTTTCCTCTTGAGCAAAACGTTTTGCGTTTTCTTTAATCCATTTAATCTCATCAACATGAAGCTGTCTGTTATACGTCTCCGCATTGTAAGATGTCAACGCCCCCTGTTTAATCGTTTCACTTGTCCCACCGGTCACTGCACCCGCTGCCGCACCTATCGCCAACGCCGTCATTTGCTGCGCTGCTTGTTTAAGCTTCTCTTTTTGTCCTGCATCTAACTTAAGGTCTTTCGTGTGTTCGTTTAAGTAATCTGTAACATACGTGTTCAACCACTCCGCCCCTGCACCGGCTGCCGCACCTGTCGCAACATTCCCCCCTGACATCTTCGCTGCCAATGCACCTGCAAGGGCATGCATCGCAATCTTCTCTTTGCTGCCGTCTTCAAATTCAAATGCTTTGGCTACATCACCTGTGATTTTTGAAAACAACTCACCGGCCACTTGCGCCGCTTCTTGCTGCTCTTTGATTTCCTGTAAATCAAAGGCTTTCACCTTATGATTGGCATTCTTCGTATCACGTGAAAGTGCGGTCAAATTTTCCGGTGTTTCTGTGTCAATTTGAATATTAGACCCTATCGCTGATTGGGTTTGACTTGTATGCGAAGTTAGATGTGAAAGGTTTGCTTAACATAAGCATCATTGAAAATACAAAAGTGCAGTCAATTTTAAGAAGTTTAAAAACTCTTTGAAAATTGACCGCACTTGATATTTCCATTTTTCCAATCTACTTGTAAATAATTTAAAATGAGCTTTATATAGCACACTTTTAAAATCTATTCCAAAAGTAAATTAAATGCCCTTTTTGGAATACTTTTCCATCAACTCAATCACCGGTTTAAATTTAGGATCTTGTGAACGATATTTTTTGATCCCTTCTAAAATACCATGCTGTCCAGTAAAGAAATCTA
>NZ_KE952592.1:0-882 GCF_000466335.1 Aggregatibacter sp. oral taxon 458 str. W10330
CCATCGCAGGCGGTCCTTCTGTGAAGAAAGACGGCATCAACGCAGGTAATAAGAAAATTACCGGTGTGGCTGACGGCAACGTTGCCGCAGGCAGCACAGATGCTGTGAACGGTGGTCAGTTGTACAACGTGGCAAATAACGTGAAAGACTTAATCGGTCCGGATGCAACTATCGATCCTGCAACAGGTAAAGTCACTGTAGCTGATCCTGCACAAGGTATCGCAGGTACCGGTAAAGGCACAATTGGTGAAGCAATTAAATCTGTGAAAGATAAAGCAGACACCGCAGTGCAAGACATCAAGTCCGGCGATGAGAAAGCATTATCTGTAACAAAAGCAGGCAATACTTATACCATCACACCTAACCTAAGTGGTGATTTAGTGGATGCAGATGGCAACATCACAGCACCAACAACTGCGGCAGATAAAGGTAAGTTAGTCACAGCAGGCACGGTTGCACAAGCGCTTGCAAACACCCACTTTGTGGTGGATACTCAAGCGGCGACTGATGGTGAATTAGATACTGATTCTAAACACGATCAAAAAATCAAAGCTGGCAACAAAGTCACTCTTCAAGCAGGTAAAAACTTGAAAGCGAAACAAACCAATGGCACAGATGGTGCTCAAGTGGAATTCTCGCTTAAAGACAGCATCAGCTTGACACAAGTGACTGCAGGTGAAGGTGATAACCAAGTCGTATTAGGCAACGACGGCGTGAAAGTAGGTGGCAACACTTACATCAACAAAGACGGCTTAAATGCGAATAGCAAAGTTATCAGCAATGTAGCAGACGGCGTTGCGCCGACCGATGCAGTGAACAAAGGTCAGTTAGATGCAGTGAAAGGCGTTGCTGACAGCGCAGTGAAATCTGTGGATGTTGCAA
>NZ_KE952593.1:0-4031 GCF_000466335.1 Aggregatibacter sp. oral taxon 458 str. W10330
GCCCTTGTTCTAACATCTTTTTTACCAATGAAAATTTGGGGCGTGTTGAAAAGTTATAGGCAATAATTTCTCGGTTAGCCAAGTCCATCAATGGTGAAAAATAAAGCTTTTCTTGCCCAATATGAAATTCCGTTACATCCGTTACCCATTTTTGATTAAGCGCCGTTGCTGTAAAGTCACGATTCAGCAAATTCGGGGCAATATGCGATGTTTTTCCACGTTTTCCATGTCTTTTCTTGCGTAAAATAGAATGAATACCTAACTCGTTCATCAGCTTTAACACCGTTTTATGATTCAAATTAAAACCCATTTGGCGTAATTTAAACGTCATGGGGCGATAACCATCTCGTTTTCTGTTCTTTTTATACAGCGATAAGATGGTCTCTTTTACTTCGTGATAATTTCGATTAATCTCTTTATAGTAAAAGCTTGAACGAGGCATTTTAGCCACATGAAGTAAATCATTTAACGCATGGTCAGGCTTCAAGCTTTCAATGATTTTTCTTTTTTCTGTCGTTGTTTTTGACGGTCGAGCTTCTCCAACTCCTTTAGGTAAGCAATCTCCGCACGAGCCAAGGCGAGTTCTCGTTGTAACTTTTTAAACGCTTTAGGTGAAAAGTCCGTAGTTTCCGGGATTTCAATGTCTTTCTTTTTCATCTTTGACTTCACTATTTTCGGGGTTTGAAGGTTTGTATGAGGCGATTTTACGCCATCAAGCCCTCTTTCCCGAAATGCTTTTAGCCAATAAATGATGAGAGTGTGGGAAATTTTATGAAGTTTAGCCACCTCACGGATACCATAATCCTGTTCGGTGACCAGTTTGATAATTTTCAAACGAAATTGATAAGAGTAAGACATAATCTGCACCTCAAAATAGGTGTCCAGATTTTGGGGTGCAGATCACTTAAGCCGATTATTTATCTAATTGAACAGGAAGAAATAAGCTTAATGGACGTTTTCTCACAATTTGGCAAACTTCATGCCAAATTGCCCACCAGCTATCAATTTCCGTATTTAAAGAGCGCAGTGCGACCCAAAGTGTCAATGAAAAACTGACCATTAAATTCACTAAACCAATCAGCAACACAAAAGCAATGCATTGTAAAAAGAATGGATAGGCAAATTGTCCACTGACTGCACTATATCCTAAATTCGCTGATGAAAATGCAACATGACGAATATCTAACGGGAGATGAGTTAAATATCCCACTAAACCGGTAAGCCCAAGTAACATACCAAAACAGAAGTTACCAATAAGCGAACCATAATTCTCATGCATATAATTAGCAAATTTAACGCGGGACTTCTCAGACATTAATTTTTTCAATAACGGATGTTGTGCTAAACGCATGCGCATATTCAAATAATTGCTACGATTATCAAAATAGCCAGAAATAATTCCGGAGCAGAATAACCATACACCTGCAATAGCTGCGAACCATAAAGAACCATCTAAAGGATCAATACGGTGTAATTGATAGGCTATTTTCTCTGAATTCATCAATGGCTCACCTGTTTGATGTTGATAAACAAAAGCAATTAATGCCGCTAATCCCATAGCAACTACTACATTGCCTAAAACGGCCACGCTTTGGGAACGAAATACATCCACTAATAACTGGGCTAATTTCATATTTAATGTTTTGCCTTGTGGATTTTTCTCTACTGCCTCAGCAAAACGAGCAGCTGTCATGGCTGGCTGTTTGGTTGCAACCGTGAAATGCAACATAAAGATCACCATAAAACCGAAGCCGTAATTTAAACCTTCGGCAAGACCTTTCCAGACTTTATCATCAATAATGCTGCCTAAATAGGTTTTAAATAACGCCATTAGTGCAATCAATACACCACCACCTGCCGCAGAGTAAAACATTGCCCAATACTCTTTTTTATCTCGAGTAATGTAATGCTCACCGTGGTCCCCAGCATTCTGCGTAACACTACGAGCAATTAATCCTGAGCTTTGTTTCCATAATCGGGTGATGCTATGTTTTTCTGCTGCTGCGCGGGCAAAACAGCCGGTTAATAACAATATTCGTCGTGGTAAATAGCGATTTGAAACAAAAATCGCCATCAAGGTTTCTAATCGTTCTAAGGTCTGAGAAAGACGCTCCAATAAATAAGCTGTATTTAAAGAAGAGCCCACCACTGCCCCACGATTTTGCAAACGCTCAACCAGTCTTTTACATTGGCTAAACATTACCTGTAAATGGCTATCATCAAAAACGATTGATTGGCGACGCGCCGCTACCCAATCAACCACCTCATGGTGTAAAGCAACAAAAGGTGAATCAGCATTTAACAGAGAGGGTTCCATTCGCATCAGCTCAGGATCCATATCTTCAGCTGCAATCCAAATTGAAAGCATCTCTATGGCAAATAGCCCTTCACTTTCAATATGATTTTTTAAACGTTCCCGATCTTTTTGTTCTGTATAACGGGTTAAAACGCCAAATATGCCTCGCCACGTTTTTAATGGGACGGCATCAATCCAGCGGGCATCATTTTTATCACTGAACAATAAATAAAAAATATCACGTAAATCATTAATATCTTTAAAAGAAGGATTAAAACGCTCATAAATACGCGTTTTCATTTCTTGCCCAAAACCGCCACGCGTAAGAATACCACTACTAATAAACAACGGGTAAAGGCGTAAACCACATAACCAACCACATAATAATTTCGAAACAGAACAGCCTAATTCTTTATCGTTCTTTAAGATAAGCTTAAATAAATGTAAGGTTGGAGAAATTTTTTCTGTAGGGCTACTACGTAATAATTGACAGAGCTCTTCCACAAGACCAAAGGCATCATTTTCCTCGACTTTATTACGCAAAAATTGCGGTAAGGTATCGATTTTAATCATGAGCTTCCCCCCTCATATCGTTTATATTCAAAAGCGTGACATTATACAGCGCTATTGGATAAAGTAAAAATTAGCGGAAAAAGCGATCTGTCCCCCAAAAAGTTGGACAGGTTAGTTAACTTAAATATTCTTCAATTTCAGCCTGTAATTCAGTGATTGAATGATAAGTCCGAGAGTAAAAGCACTCGGATTTTAATATCGCAAAAAAGCTTTCAATCACGGTATTGTCGTAGCAATTTCCTCGACGACTCATGCTTTGTATCGCTTTTCCTTTCAGCATATTCCCCCATTCTGCCGTGCCATACAATACACCTTGGTCGCTATGAATAATCGGGCATTCTGTCGGTTTAAGCCGACTAAGCCCTTGTTCTAACATCTTTTTTACCAATGAAAACTTCGGGCGTGTCGCAAAGTTATAGGCAATAATTCCTCGGCTAGCCAAGTCCATCAACGGTGAAAAATAAAGCTTTTCTTGCCCAACATGAAATTCCGTTACATCCGTTACCCATTTCTGATTGAGTGCCGTTGCTGTAAAATCACGATTCAGTAAATTCGGGGCAATATGCGATGTTTTTCCACGTTTTCCATGTCTTTTCTTGCGTAAAATAGAATGAATACCTAACTCGTTCATCAGCTTTAACACCGTTTTATGATTCAAATGGAAACCCATTTGGCGTAATTTCAACGTCATGGGCGATAACCATCTCGGTTTCTGCTCTTTTGTACATCGATAAGATAGCCTCTTTTACCTCGTGATAATTTCGCTGAATCTCTTTATAGTAAAAGCTTGAGCGAGGCATTTTAGCCACACGAAGTAAATCATTTAACGCGTGGTTTGGCTTCAGTCTTTCAATGAGTTTTCTTTTTTCTGTCGTTGTTTTTGACAGTCGAGCTTCTCCAACTCCTTTAGGTAAGCAATCTCCGCACGAGCCAAGGCGAGCTCTCGTTGTAACTTTTTAAACGCTTTAGGTAAAAAGTCTGTAGTTTCCGGGATTTCAATGTCTTTCTTTTCATCTTTGGCTTCACTATTTTCGGTGTTTGAAAGTTTGTATAAGGCGATTTTACGCCATCAAGCCCTCTTTCCCGAAATGCTTTTAGCCAATAAATGACGAGAGCGTGTGAAATTTGATGAAGTTTAGCCACCTCACGGATACCATAATCC
>NZ_KE952593.1:4131-13496 GCF_000466335.1 Aggregatibacter sp. oral taxon 458 str. W10330
ATCCTGTTCGGTGACGAGTTTGATAATTTTCAAATGAAATTGATAAGAGTAGGACATAATCTGCACCTCAAAATAGGTGTCCAGGTTTTCGGGTGCAGATCAAAGTGCGGTCAGTTTTTCTAACGTTTTTATCAGATAAAAATACTCGGGAAAATGACCGCACTTGATGACTAATCAGATCAGTATAAATTGCTATAAAATTTTTTAAAATTATGGTCTAATAGCCCACAATTTTTTGTTAATCAAGAGAAAAAGGTTAAATATGAGCTGGATTGATAGAATTTTTAGTAAAAGCACTTCGTCTTCTTCCCGCAAGGCCAATGTGCCTGAAGGCGTGTGGACAAAATGTACCTCATGCGAACAGGTGTTATATCGTGAAGAATTAAAACGTCATTTGGAAGTTTGCCCGAAATGTGGCCACCATATGCGCATTGATGCGCGTGAACGTTTATTGGGCTTATTGGATCAAGACAGTACACAAGAATTAGCGGCAGAGTTAGAACCGAAAGATATTTTGAAATTCAAAGACTTAAAGAAATATAAAGATCGTATTACCGCTGCTCAGAAAGAAACCGGCGAAAAAGATGCCTTAATTGTATTTTACGGTACGTTATACAGTATGCCGATTGTGGCCGCTGCCTCTAACTTTAGCTTTATGGGCGGTTCCATGGGGTCTGTGGTGGGCGCGAAATTTGTCAAAGCTGCCGAAAAAGCCATTGAAGAAAATTGCCCGTTTGTCTGTTTCTCTGCTAGTGGTGGCGCACGTATGCAGGAAGCCTTGTACTCCCTGATGCAAATGGCAAAAACCAGCGCCGTGTTGGCTAAAATGCGTGAAAAAGGCGTGCCATTCATTTCCGTATTAACGGATCCAACCTTAGGTGGCGTTTCTGCAAGTTTCGCAATGTTGGGCGATATCAACATTGCCGAACCAAAAGCCTTAATTGGTTTTGCCGGTCCACGCGTTATTGAACAAACCGTGCGTGAAAAATTGCCGGAAGGTTTCCAACGTAGTGAATTTTTATTGGAAAAGGGCGCAATCGACATGATCGTAAAACGTGCTGATATGCGTAATACTTTGGCGAGTTTGGTCAGCAAATTGATGAATAAGCCGTCTCCTTTTGTGGAAAGCGAATTAATCACAGAAGAATAAATATGAACACAATGTTAAAAGCCACTTCGCCACTCGACGAGTGGCTTTCTTATTTGGAAAACAGTCATTTTAAAGCGATTGATTTGGGGCTGGAACGCATTAAATCTGTCGCCCAAGAATTGGATTTGCTCACGCCGGCACCTTTCGTGATTACCGTGGGCGGTACAAATGGTAAAGGTACCACTTGTCGTTTGTTAGAAACTATGTTATTGAATGCCGGCTATCGTGTTGGCGTATATTCTTCACCACATTTGTTACGTTATAACGAACGTGTTCGTATTCAGAATCACGAGTTGGATGATTCAGAGCACACAGCTTCTTTTGCGTATATTGAGCAAAACAAAACGCAATCATTAACGTATTTTGAATTCAGCACGATGTCTGCGTTACATTTGTTTAAACAGGCAAGATTGGATGTGGTGATTTTAGAAGTGGGGCTGGGTGGTCGCTTGGATGCCACGAATATCGTGGACAATGATATGGCAGTCATTACCAGTATCGACATTGATCATACGGATTTCCTCGGTTCTACGCGCGATCAAATTGGTTTTGAAAAAGCGGGAATTTTCCGCGCTAATAAACCGGTGATTATCGGTGAACCCAACATTCCGCAAAGCATGTTGGCGCATGCCGAAACATTAGGTTGCCAATTATTTTGTCGTCACCTTGATTGGCATTTTTGCCAACAGGAACAAAGTTGGACATGGCAAACCACGCGTGAAGATGAAAAAGTGCGGTGGAATTTGTTAGCGGATTTACCGCTTTGCCAAATTCCGTTAGCCAATGCGGCAACAGCACTTGCGGCAGTACAAAAAATGCCGTTTGAAATTTCTCTTGAAACCGTGAAAAAATCCTTGCTTGAGGTGGAGCTCACCGGGCGTTTTCAAACGGTGAAACCGGCAGGCTTAACACATTTAGCGCAAATGGTTCAGCGTGAAGTGGAAGCGCTACCGCGTATGATTATTGATGTGGGGCATAATCCGCACGCAGCACGTTATTTAGCAGAAAAACTGACCGCACTTAAAGCCCAATCGCAAGGAAAACTGGTTGCCGTTTGCGGTATTTTAAAAGACAAAGATGCGGTAGGCGTGTTGACGCCTTTACTACCGCTGGTGGATGAATGGCATTGCGTTACGTTAGGGGGGTATCGCGGGCAAGAGGGGAAAGCATTATTACTCACCTTGCGACAAGTTGCCGAACAACAGCATTTGACGGTGCAGGGCAACAGTGCCGATTCTGTGGCAGAAGGCGTGAAAAGTGCGGTGAAAATGGCTAATAAAAATGATACTGTGCTGGTCTTTGGCTCTTTTCATACCGTAGGTGAGTTTTTGACATTCAGTCAGCCATCAAGGTCGATATAAACAAAAATAGCACTGAGAAGCATATCAGTGCTATTTTTTTGTCTTTGTTTGATAGTGTTTTTATTTGACTTCTTTAAAGGCAATCATACCTTGTTCACTGAAATCAGCCTGATCGTCATCGTCAAATGTCATCGGGGTGATCTTTTCTTCATCAAATGCCGTGTCCCCTTCGATGCCATCAAATAACTGCCCCTGTTTTATCTCTTTAAAATCAAAGCATTTCGGATCACATAAATGTGAAAGGGTAATGTTTTGCATGGCGCTAAACATGGTTTCTAAACGGCCCGGATATTGGCGATCCCACGTATTTAGCATTTCTTTGACGACTTGACGTTGTAAGTTAGGTTGAGAGCCGCAGAGATTGCAAGGAATAATCGGGAACGCTTTCGCGGTGGCATATTTTTCAATATCTTTCTCTTTGCAATACGCCAGCGGACGAATCACAATGTGCTTGCCATCATCAGAAATCAATTTAGGTGGCATGGATTTTAATTTTCCGCCGTAGAACATATTGAGAAACAGCGTTGCCAACATATCATCACGATGATGTCCTAAGGCGATTTTAGTTGCGCCTAATTCGGTCGCTGTACGGTATAAAATTCCACGACGTAAACGCGAGCAAAGCGAGCAGGTGGTTTTACCTTCGGGGATTTTTTCTTTCACGATGCCGTAGGTGTTTTCTTCAACAATTTTGTAATCCACACCGATTTTTTGTAAATATGTCGGCAGAACGTGTTCCGGAAAGCCCGGTTGTTTTTGGTCTAAATTCACCGCCACGATCTCGAAATTGACCGGTGCGTTTTGTTGTAGATTGAGCAAAATATCCAATAGGGTATAGCTGTCTTTGCCGCCGGAAAGGCACACCATCACTTTATCGCCTTCCTCGATCATATTGAAATCGGCAATGGCATTGCCGACGTTACGGCGCAGGCGTTTTTGTAATTTATTGAAATTGTAATTTTGTTTTTTTTCGATTGAGTTTGCTGTATTCATTGTGTTTATTCGGTTATCTGGAAAGCGGCTCATTATATACGAAGCCTTAAGGTTTGTATAAATGAATTAAAACGATCTTAAAACACACCGCACTTGGTGTGAGAAATTAAGAAAACGACCGGTCTTGGGGCAGAATATGCTATGATTCCCCTCAATTTTATTAATGAAACTGAAATAGGACTGAACGAATGAAACTTGATCCTGATATGGCCATTGACATGGCTTACGATATTTTCCTTGAAATGGCACCAGAGAATCTTTCTCCGGCAGATATTCTGTTGTTTAACCTTCAATTTGAAGAGCGAGGTGCGGTTGAATTTGTTGAAACGGCGGAGAATTGGGAAGAGGAAATCGGGGTTTTAATCGATCCGGAGGCTTATGCGGAAGTGTGGATTGGGTTGGTGAATGCGCAAGATGTGATGGATGATGTTTTTGCCAAATTCCTGATTTCTCATGAAGAAAAGGATCGCCAATATCATATTATCTGGAAAGAATAATGGAAAAAAACACCGCACTTTTAGGCTTAAGAAAGGAAAGTACGCGTAAAAGTGCGGTTAAAAATGAGAGAGAATCACTGAGTTAGATTTTGGTGACATCAAATTTGGCTAGGTCAATGGTATCTTCCGTGCCATAGAATTTCGCCAGCGCTTGACGAAGTGTTTCGGCACGTTTCGGTAAGCCTGCTGAGGCATAATGTTGTACTTGTCGATAAACGGCGAGTTTAAACGGTTGGGTGTCGCCGGGCTGACCATTGAGATTATCCGAGCTTGCAAAATAACGAAAATTTGCCGCGGTAGCAAGAATCCATTCTAAGGCTTGTGGTTTGACTTCAACCTGCTCAAATAATCGTTGCTGTTCTTCCGTTCTGCCATCGGGTTCGTACCAATAGCCAAAATCCTCCAATTTGCGACGTTCTTTTCCGGCGACTAACCAATGAGCAATTTCGTGTAGTCCGCTGCTATAAAAACCACGAGCAAAATAGATGGCATTATAGGGGCAAGTGTCATTTGCCGGCACATATAAGGGTTCATCGCCACCTTTAACCAATTTCGTGTTGTATTCTTGTTCAAAACATTGATTAAAAATCGCGATTAAATCGTTAATGTCATGTTCCATGCCTGTCTCCCAAAAGCTTTACGAGATTTTTTTCACTGATTTGCGAACGACCAGTTCGGGGTGGATTTCAATTGTTTCCCTCTGTTCAGATTTGTGGTTAATGCGTTCAAATAACAAATTGACCGCCTGAACGCCTAAGCGGGATTTGGATTGGTGAATCGTTGTGAGCGGTGGTGCATAAAAACGAGAGGCGTGAATATTATCATAGCCAATGATTGAAATATCATCCGGCACACGCAAGCCTTTTTCGCCAATGGCGGAAATTGCACCTAATGCCATGACGTCATTGCAACAAAATACGGCTGTTGGCAAGGTGTCTTGCCGTAAAATTTTGTTCATGCATTCATAGCCGTCTTCCGGTTCAAAAAAACCTTCCATCACCCACTTGGGGTTGATGGTTAATCCGGCCTCTTGCATGGCGTGCACAAAGCCTTCGTAACGGGTTTTTGCTGTGGTTTTGGAGAGTTCACCGGCAATAATCCCAATATGTTTATGACCATTTTCAATAAGATGTTGAGTGGCTAAATAACCGCCATTAAAACTGTTGTCTTGAATGATATCCGTATCAACATTCGGGCCCCAATCCATGACAACCATTGGAATGGTTTCAAAGTTAGTTAATATATTCAAGGAATCCGGCAAATACTCCGAACACATCACTAAAATGCCATCCACTCGTTTTTGAGCAAGCATATCCAAATGATTGCGGATTTTTTCTGCGTTATTTTGCGTGTTGCACAGAAAGAGCGAATACCCTTGGCGGTAGCAATGTTCTTCTACGGCGTGAATAATTTCCGCAAAATAAGGCGTTTCGCTGGTGGTAACAATCATCCCGATGGATTTCGTGGTATTAATTTTTAGGCTACGCGCCACCGCGCTTGGCGAATAATTGAGATCTTTAATGGCTTGTAAGACTAATTTCTCGGTATCCTCTGCAACAAAGCGAGTTTTGTTGATCACGTGCGAGACGGTGGTGGTGGAAACGCCGGCCATTTTGGCGACATCTTTGATCGTTGCCATAATTTGCTCCGTAAAAAAAATTTGAGCTATTATAAAGAGGGAAGGGGGATTGGTTAAGGGCGGAAAGGCAAAATTTTGTACTTTGTCACACTTTTTCAGATTAGGCTGGCGTTTTGCGTAAATTTTTTGTTAAAATGTGGCAAGTTTCATACTAGATCAATGATTAACGAGGTTAAAAATGGGTACTTTTGGTTATGCCATGATGATGGTTGTCTTGTCTTTAAGTGTTGTTGTGATTTTGGCCACATCAATTTTTTAGACAGAAAATCACGAAAAATAAACCGCACTTTAAGAGGAATTCAGTGGATTTCATCTTAAAGTGCGGTTTGTTTTTTTATGTATTTAAGGCGTCGCCAGCCAATCCGTCGCGAATTTTCTTTTCAAAAAATGCGTAGTCCACCAAAAACGCATCATGCCCGTAATCGGAGGCGAATTCATGATACGTCAAGCGCACACCACTTTGTTCTAATAATTGCTTACTTTTACGCAATTCCGGCAGTTTAAAAAGTTGATCGTTTTCTACCGCGACGAGGGTATAAGCGGCTTTGATGCGAGAAAGTGCCGTGTTCAAATCGGCATACCCGATGCTGGGATCGTATAAATCTAACGCGCGCAATAAATGCAAATAGCTATTGGCGTCGAATCGGGCAAGAAATTTCTGCCCTTGATAACTTAAATAGGATTCCACTTGGAAATAATCGCCCTGTAAATTACCCTCCGCTTTGGTGGCACGCCCAAAGGCTTTATTTAGTTGTATGTCGGTGCGATAAGTGAGCATACCCAGCATACGAGCAATGGCGAGCCCTTTATCCGGTTTTTCGCCATCGTAATAATCGCCATTGTTGAAATGCGGATCGTTAATGACAGCTTGTCGCATGACATGATTAAATCCAATGGCTTCTGCGCTGAAAGAAAGGGAAGAGCAAAGGTTGACCACATTAGAGACAAAATCCGGGTAATCAATCGCCCATTGAGTGGCTTGCATACCGCCGAAAGAGCCACCAATAATGGCGTGTAAATGCGGGATTTCGAGGGTATCCAGCAAGGCTTTTTGCACTTTGATTAAATCTTGCACCATCACAGAAGGAAATTGACTGCCATAAGGGCGGTTGGTTTTTGGATTAAGCGAAGCCGGACCGGTAGTGCCTTTACAGCCACCGAGAACATTCGAACAAATAAAGAAATAACGGGAGGTGTCTAATGCCAAACCATCGCCCATAAAATTTTGCCACCAGCCTTCTTGATGTTGCTCTTTTGCAAAATAGGGTTCGGCATCACCGGTTAATGCATGACAAATCAATACCGCATTGCTTTTCTCCGCATTGAGCTCACCATAGGTTTGGTAGGCGACATCAATATGATCAAGTTGGCCACCTAAAAGGAGATCTAAGGGTTGCTGGGTAAAAAGCGTTGTTGTTTTAATTGTCATTGCCGGCATTTGGGTTATCAAGAATAGGCGCATAAACTACCGCTTGCCTTAGCGCTTGTCAAGGAAATTTAGCCATCTAAACATCTAGAAGTTTTGAAGTCTGTAGAAACAAAGATTACGCTTGAATTTCCGTGTTGTTTTGATTATTTTGTTAATAATCATTTTTATCTGAATCACATCAATGAAATTGGCTTTAAAAGAAACGTTACAAAACCTGTTTGACAGATTGCACATTAAGCGAATCGTGCGCTATTTGAGTGGATTTGTGGCGTTTTCTGTTTTTTTATTGATTATCGTAGATGCCATGATTGGTTATTATGTTCGGGAGAACATTTATTACGATATTGCCAAAATCCCAAATCGCCCTTACGGCTTAGTGCTTGGCACATCAAAATACTTTGCCAATAACGCATTGAATCTGTTTTATCATAATCGCTTGTTGGCGGCACAACGTCTATTTGAAGCGAGAAAAGTGGATTATTTATTGTTAAGCGGAGACAATCGCACGCGTCAATATAATGAGCCACGAACGATGCTTAACGATCTGAAAAGAATGGGCGTGCCGCCGGAATTTATTTATTTAGATTTCGCCGGATTTCGTACATTGGATTCGGTGGTTCGTGCCGATCAAGTCTTTCAGGCACATTCTTTTACCATTATTTCGCAGAAGTTCCATTGTGAGCGTGCCTTGTTTATTGCGAAATTCCACAAGATCGACGCCATTTGTTTTGTCGCCGATTATCCGCAAGTGTCTTCTTGGGTGAGAATCAGAGAGTTTTTTGCACGCCTACAGGCGGTTTGGGATATTCTCATCGAAAAAGAACCGCACTTTTTGGGAGAACCGGAACCGCTTCCCCCACCACTTAGCATTCCTAGTATCAACAGTGATACTTAACAATTTTCCGCATTAAAGGCGTTGTGTTCACTGTGTTTTTATGTTTTTTCGAGAGCGCATTCAACGCAAGATTTAACAATGATCGCGATATTTTGTCGTAATCTTGCACACTGCAAATCACGGCATTTTCCAATAATTCCAACATTTCAAAATGCCCAAAGGTTGCAATCATGAGTTGAGGCGGAATATGACCTTGTCGCTGTAATAACACCAATAACACGCCTTCTAACAGCGTAAAAGAGGTAGTAAAAATCGAGGTTGGTAATTCATTTTGATCTAACCAACGAGAAAATGCGGTGGCCGCATGGTTTTTATGGAAGTTATCCGTGTACAAATAGGTTGCGGCAATGTTTTTCCCGCCTAATGCTTGACGAAAGCCTTTTTCGCGGGCTTGGCTGATAGGCAATTCAGGTAATGCACCAAAAAATAGAATGCGTTGTTGTTTGGCTTGCTTGAATAGCTCATGGCTTAACCGATAGGCATCGCCTTCATCGTCCGTTAAAAGATTCACGACATTGGGCGATAGAATTTGGCGATCAAAACCGATCACCGGAATGTTGGTGTGCTGGTAAAAATCTGTGTTGTAAGGCAATGCGGAAGAGACCACCAAGGCATCAATTTGGCGTTGTAACAAGTGTTTTACGCAGTCTTCTTCATTTTTAACTTTATCGTTAGAGCAAGAAATCAGTAATTGATAGCCGATTTCTCTTAAATGATTTTCTAAATTGTTAGCAATTTTGGCATAACTGATATTCTCAAAATCCGGAATAATTAAACCGATGGTTTTACTTTTGCCTACACGCAGGCTGGCGGCCATTGCATTGGGTTTAAAATCATACTGTTTAATTAAGGCTTCCACTTTTTTGATAGTGCTATCACTCACACGGTATTGCTTGGCTTTTCCGTTTACAACATAGCTCACCGTTGTGCAAGAGACACCGGCAAGTTTGGCAATTTCATCTAATTTCACATTAACTCCTTATAAATGTCAGAAATAGAGAATTTGATAGGGTAAGGTAGAGTCTACGCTTTTAGCGCATGTAAAAAACAGACATCCATCACAGTTTTAGAAGTGCTTTATAAAGTGCGGTTCATTTTTGCACCTTTTGACAGAAAAACCTACAAAAAAACTCAAGAATTATGTGTGAATCACGGAAAATGCCAGTCTTAAAGCGTATCGGTCATTTAAAATTTTATAAAAAATGACCGCACTTTATTTACCCCGTAGCGTGCAACTTGTTGCACGAATGATTAATCTCGATGCACAATTCATGATTTCCTGCGTAGCGTGCATCTCAATGCACGACAGAATCAATCACGGAACGAACTAAAGTGCGGTAATTTTGGGAGGTATTTTTTCAACCAATGTATTATCAACCGTCAAGCGCGTTATTCATTTCG
>NZ_KE952593.1:13596-53477 GCF_000466335.1 Aggregatibacter sp. oral taxon 458 str. W10330
AGCGTGCATCTTGATGCACGACCAAACCAAGCACGGAACGAAATAAAGTGCGGTGATTTTGGGAGGTATTTTTTCAACCAACGTATTATCAACCGTCAAGCGCGTTATTCATTTCGTGCAACAAGTTGCACGCTACGATTTATGATTTCCTGCGTAGCGTGCATCTTGATGCACGACAGAATCAAGCACGGAACGAACTAAAGTGCGGTGATTTTTGAAGGTATTTTTTCAACCAACGTATTATCAACCGTCAAGCGCGTTATTCATTTCGTGTAACAAGTTGCACGCTACGGTTCTATAAAAAATGACCGCACTTTATTTTTCATCCAGAATGTCAAGAAACGGTGCATTGACTATTTTTGCCAAATCTTGTGGTGCGAGTTCTACGCTTAATCCGCGTTTGCCGCCGGAGACAAAAATTGTGTCAAAATTGAGGGCGGATTGTTCAATCACGGTGGCGACGCGTTTCTTTTGCCCTAATGGGCTGATACCGCCCACCAAGTAACCCGTGCTTTTCTGGGCGGCATCTTTGTCTGCCATATCGACTTTTTTCACGCCTAAGGCTTTGGCGGCTTTTTTTAAGCTTAACATATGGCTGGTCGGCAACACGAAACAAGCCAGTTTTTTCTGATCACCGTTTTCGGCAACCAGTAAGGTTTTGAAGGATTGGTCTGGGTTAATACCAAGTTTTTCGGCGGCCTCATCGCCAAAATGGGTATTGTCAGGATCGTGATCGTAGTGATGTAGGGTAAAAGGAACGTTGTGCTTTTTCAGTAAGTCAATTGCCGGCGTCATTGTATTTCCTTGTGATAATTCAGTAGAATGTAGCCTTTTATTTTACTGCGGAGAGAAAAATGAGTACAAGATTAAATGTCGCCCTCGTCGCCGAATTTGATTTATGCGAGAAGTTAGCAGAAGCATTAGAGCAGAGTTGTTTAGAAATTGAAAAGGTATCCGTCGTGGAACTTTTCCCTTTTGCCGAAGAACAAGGCATTCGTTTTAATAATAAAAGCGTGGCACAAATTGCGTTAGATGAAACCGAATGGTCGGATTTTGATTACGTTTTTTTCGCTGGCGAATTAGCGCACGCGACACACATTGCCAAAGCCGCGAGTGCAGGGTGCATGGTGATTGACTTGAACGGCGTATGCGCCACGTTAAATGATGTGCCGGTGATCGTACCAAGTGTTAATAACGAACAGCTGACTTCACTACAACGTAACATTGTTTCGTTGCCTGATCCGCAAGTAACCCAATTCATTTTCTCCGTGTCACAATTAGCACGTGATGCAAACCTATCACAAGTGTTAGTTACGTCATTATTACCGGCTTCCTATATTAACAGTGAAACCGTCTCAAAACTTGCCGGTCAAACGGCGCAGTTATTAAACGGCATTCCGCTTGACGAAGAACAGCAACGTTTAGCTTTTGATGTGTTTCCATCGACAAAATACGCCGTAAATTTGGCGACGCAAGTGGAAAAAATCTTCCCGCAATTGCGAAATGTGATCTTCCATCAAGTACAAGTGCCGGTGTTTTATGGCATAGCGCAAACAGTGACATTGTTATCCGACTATGAATTGGATATGCAATCACAAATCAGCGCATGGCAAGACAATGCGTTGGTGGATTTCAATGAAACCCAATTATTCACACCGGTAACCAACGGCGAAGCAGAAGCCGGGGAAGCCGCCAAGTTACATATCGGCGGGCTTACAGCAGTGGAAAATGGCGTTCAATTCTGGTTAGTGGCAGACGAACAACGCTTTGATATTGCCCTATTAGGTGTGAAATTGGCTGGATTGGTGTATCAAAAAGGGTATTGATTGAAATTAAGTGCGGTTGTTTTCTCACGCGTTTGAAATTTCTTCGCCTGTGATAAAGTAGTTTAGTCTATCGACCACTTTATTTTTTAAGTAATGTTATCGTTCAACTAAAATACCATGGCTTCCGAATGCAAATTAATGCCATTGGATGAGCCGACCTCTGCTTTGGATTTAGCGAATCAAAATACTGTGTTATCGTTATTGCAACAGTGGGTGAAAGAACATAGATTAACGGTCATATTGACAATGCATCAACTGAATCATGTGGTTGCCGTGGCGAATAAAGTTTTGTTAATGAATAAGCAAAACCTGTTATTTGGTCAAACTGATGATGTGTTGACGGCAGAGAATTTGACACAGTGATTTCATTTACCCATGTTGGTGCAGGAAGCACACTATCAAAACCATGAATTTACGCATTTTGTCCCCGTGTACGATAGCGTATTAAGTGGCTTTCATAGGATCAAAAAATGTTGAATTTAACGATTTTTAGCGCAGGCAGTTTTCGTCATGTTTTAAATGAGCTCGTGACGATTTTCAAGCAGAAAAACCCGGTGGAGGTTCATTTACATTTAGCGCCGGCGGGGTTGTTGCGACAACGCCTGGAAGCCGATGAATACTGTGATATTTTTATTAGTGCTAATTTGCAAAATATTAACATCCTATCTGCTACGAAATGTATTTATAACCAGCAAATCCTCGCCTTTAATCAACTGATTCTTACCACCTTAAATACCGAACATTATCAACACCGCGATACATTAGATATTTTGTTTGATGAATCCTTGCGTTTGGCAACCTCCACGCCTATTGCGGATCCTTGCGGGGATTACACTTGGCACCTGTTTGAACTGTTAGAACAAGCCTATCCCGTTTCCGGTAGTTTATTAAAACAGCGTGCTATGCCGTTGGTCGGCGGTGAAAATAGTGCCGTAGTGATTCCTAAAGGTGAAATTGCTTCCAAGTATGTCTTACAGAATAATCATGCTGACATGATGATTGGTTACGCCAACTATATGTGCAAATTAGCAAATGAGAATCTGCGTTTTCATCATTTCCCACCCGAATTTAATATCAAGGCGACATATTCTGCCGCGCAACTGAGTGAGAATGTGATTACCCGTTTATTTTTTCAGTTTTTAATGTCAGATACGGCAAAACGCATTATGTATCAACATGGATTTTTGGCAGAATAAAAACGTAACGAAAATGATGCATAAATCGCTTATGTGATTTATTCGCTTCATACGTCGCGAGCAAACCCTTCTCAAAATTCTCTTGTTTTGACCGCACTTTTCTTTTATTTCCAAGCAAATTAAGCCCATCTTCATTTTTTCGGTATAATGTCTCCCATTATTGACGTCATATATTAAGAAGACGAGTATGCTAAATCATCTGCAAAAAGAATTAAACGAGCTGGTTAATCGCGGTTTGGATCGGACCTTACGCATTGCCGTGACGGGGTTAAGTCGAAGTGGTAAAACGGCGTTTATTACTAGTTTAATGAATCAAATGTTACACATTAATCGAGTAGATAACGGGCATTTGCCACTCTTTGATGCTGCCCGTCAACACCGAATTCTGGCGGTACAACGAGTGCCGCAATTAGATTTATCGATCCCGCGTTTTGATTATGAAGGAAATTTGAATGCCTTGTCTCAAGACCCACCGATTTGGCCGCAATCTACCCGTGGCGTGAGTGAAACTCGCTTGGCAATTCGTTATCAACGAAGTGATGGCTTGCTGCGTCATTTGAAAGAAAAAGGTACGTTATATTTAGATATTTTTGATTATCCCGGTGAATGGTTGTTGGATTTGCCCTTATTGGATTTAGGGTTTGAAGAATGGTCGTTGGAATTACAACGACAACTTAACGGCACACACGCAGCGTTGGCGCAGTCTTGGTTAACGAAAGTGGCCAAAATTCAGCTGACTGATGCCGCAGATGAAGACATTTTGGCGCAACTTGCTAAAGATTACACCGATTATTTGTGGCAATGTAAGAAACAAGGGTTGCATTTTATTCAGCCGGGACGCTTTGTGTTACCCGGTGAGCTTGAGGGGGCGCCTGCCTTGCAATTCTTCCCATTATTGCATTTGAGTGCGTCACAATGGCAACAGCTAAAGCGTGAGGCGAAAAGTGACAGTTATTTTGCTGTGTTGACTAAACGCTATGAGTATTATCGTCAGCATATTGTAAAAGGGTTTTACGAAAATTATTTTGAGACCTTTGATCGACAAGTTATTTTGGCGGATTGCTTAACACCGTTAAATCATAGCCGACAAGCTTTTAGCGATATGCAACAGGCGCTACATCAGCTCTTTCGCAATTTTCATTATGGCAAACGGCATCTTTTAAATCGTCTTTTTTCGCCGAAAATTGATAAATTGATGTTTATTGCCACCAAGGCGGATCATATCACTACAGACCAACTGCCGAATTTAATTGGCTTGATGCGTCAGTTAGTGCAAGAAGGCGGGCGTTATGTCGAATTTGCCGATATTGTGACGGATTACACCGCAATTGCATCTATCCGTGCGACACAACAAGTGGTGGTGAATCAAAACGGTCAATCATTTAAAGCGCTGCAAGGCATTCGTTCTTCTGATAAGCAGAAAGTGACACTTTATCCGGGCAGTGTGCCGGGACGATTGCCGAGTGCCGATTTTTGGCAAAATCAAAAATTTGAATTCGACCAATTTGAACCACGCCGTTTAGAACAAGGTGAAAATATACCGCACTTGCGAATGGATGCGGTGTTGCAATTTTTGTTGGGCGATAAATTGTAGGAGGCAGGTCGTGGAGAAAAAAGTGTTTACACAAAATGAAAGCGATATGAATGAGGATCTCAATGCGCAATCGGCATTTATCGCCAAACAGGAATTTCACGAAGCGCAGGCAGTACCTGACACAGAGAATGAGAATGGGATTTTTGAAGGCGAATTGTTAGAACAACAATTTGAACAAAGTCTGCAACCGAAACCGCGTTGGTGGAAAAAAATATTAGGTGGCGTGAGTCTCTTATTTTTTGTTGCCTCTGTGGCGCAATCGGTACAATGGCTGGTGGATGCCTGGCAACAAAATCAATGGATTTATTTTGCCTTTTCCTTGGTCGCTTGTGCCGTCATTTTACTCGGCATCTCGGCGATTGTCGGCGAATGGCGGCGTTTGGCGAAATTACGCCATCGGGCAGAAATCCAAACACAAAGCCAACAGTTGCTGAAAAGTGCGGTCGATTTTAAAGATGTTTTTTCATCTGCCGAACATCAACAGGCGGTCAGCTTATGCCAAGAAGTGAGCAAATTAGTTCATATTGATAGGCAAAACCCTGATTTTATGCAATGGCAAAAACAAATTCATGAAGCCTATTCCGCCCGTGAGATTTTGCATTTATTTAGTCAAAATGTGCTACAGCCTGTGGATAAACAAGCCAAAAAATTGATCACCAAAGCCTCGACGGAATCGGCAGCGTTGGTGGCAATTAGTCCGTTGGCGTTGGTGGATATTTTCTTCATCGCTTGGCGCAATATTCGTTTAATTAATCAAATTGCTCAGATTTATGGCATTGAATTGGGCTATTTTAGTCGCATTCGCTTATTGCGCATGGTCTTGGTGAATATGGCGTTTGCTGGGGCAACGGAATTGATTCAGGATTTAGGCGTGAATTGGTTATCGCAAGATCTGACGGCGAAATTGTCAGCGCGTGCCGCACAAGGGATTGGCGTGGGCATATTGACCGCGCGTTTAGGTATTAAAGCCATGGAATTTTGCCGCCCGCTGGCATTTCAATCCGGTGAGAAGCCGCGGTTATCACAATTGCATAAAGAATTGCTCAGTCATTTAAGTAGCACAGTCTTAGATCAAGTTAAATTTAAGCAAAAAGAGAACGTGTAAACCATTGCCTAAGCTGTCAATAAATCTTGCCAAAGGCGTTGGCGATTTTTCTTCATCAGGTTATTATTAGGCCGTTTTTCAACTTCCGAGACGTATATGACAACTTCAAAAAATACCGATCCTTTTGCACAAATTGTCAGCCAAAATCCACGAATGCAAGAGGTGATTGAGAAAGCGAAAAAGTTTGCTTTGCTGGATGCTCCTTTGCTCATTCAAGGCGAAACCGGTACGGGCAAAGAGGTGATCGCAAAGGCGTGTCATGATTTTAGTGAACGACGTGATCATACCTTTTTGGCAGTGAATTGTGCCGGCATTCCGGGGGAAGATGCTGAAACGGAAATGTTTGGGCGGCGCAATAAAGACGGTGAGTTTATCGGTTTTTTTGAATATGCCGATGGCGGTACGGTATTGTTGGATGGGGTAGAGGAATTGCCGTTGACCTTGCAGGCAAAACTGTTACGTTTTTTGAGTGATGGCACGTTTCGTCGTGTGGGTGAGGAAGAGGAACATTATGCGAATGTTCGTGCGATTTGTACGGCGCAACAGCCGTTACAACATTATGTCGAACAAGGCAAAATGCGCAATGATTTGTTTCATCGGTTGAATGTGTTGAGTTTAACGTTGCCTTTGCTGCGTGAGCGTCAGGAAGATATTGCGCTGTTAAGCCATCAATTCATTCAAGAAATTAGTGAAAAACTCGGCATTTTTCCACCGCACTTAGATGAGCATCTCTTGCGATATTTACAAGACTATCCTTGGCCGGGCAATCTTCGTGAGCTTTATAATGCCTTATATCGTGCCTGTTCTTTATGCCAAAACAACCGGTTGAAGATTGAGGATTTAGGACTAGCGCCACAAAATTCCCATGGGCAGGAGACAGCGTCGTTTATTGATGAATTTATCACAGAAGGCAGTACGTTAGATGAGATGGTTGGGCGTTTTGAGGCAGCGGTACTTCATAAATTTTATGCAAAATATCCCAGTTCCAGAAAACTGGCCACTCGCTTGGGGGTATCTCATACGGCAATTGCCAATAAATTACGTCAATACGGTATTGGAAAATCGTAGTCGGTTGCCTGAAGTTGTGAATGGAATGATCCGATAGGAGAGGCGGAGATTGGCGTAAGGCTGAAAGAAAAAATGCAGTGAACACGTTAAGAATTCACCGCATTTTTAGTTTAAGTTAACACAGTCTGATGCCGTTTAATGCAGTTCTATACTATTTAATTATTCTGCTGGCGCATCCGTGTTGGTTTCTACAGAAGAAGGCGCTTGTTGGCTTGGTTGCTGTGGTGCGGTGTTATGATGTCCTACCGTCCGTGCCGGCACAACAGTTGAAATTGCGTGTTTATAAACCATTTGATTTACCGTGTTTTTCAACAAAATCACGAATTGGTCAAACGATTCGATTTGCCCTTGTAATTTGATACCGTTGACTAAATAAATTGAAACAGGAATACGTTCGCGACGTAATGCATTCAAGTAAGGATCTTGTAGAGATTGTCCTTTTGCCATTTTTCTTTCCTTCTTTTTGTAAAAAATGATGAATTAAAACAATACAGCAAGCTGTATGCCTCCGCGAATCAATATAGCAACAATTATATTGAAAGTCACTAGGCACGATGCCTGTTTTACGCTTTCGTTGAAACCGATGTTAATACTTTTTCAAGGGCTTGAGCCGGTTGCAAACTATCCAACCATTGAATCGGTGATGTCCAACCACGTAGCCAAGTTATCTGGCGTTTTGCTAATTGGCGGGTGGCGCAGATACCACGAAAAACCATCTCATCGTGGTCATAATCACCGCGTAAATATTCCCACATTTGGCGATAACCCACACAGCGAATAGACGGTAGGTTTTCGTTTAAGTCGGGACGACGGTACAATTTTTCGACCTCTTGCTGAAAACCAAGTTCAATCATTTTGTGAAAACGTTGCTCAATTCGAAGATGTAAGACCTCTCGTTGTTCCGGGGCAATCGCAAATTGTAGAATGTCATACGGCAAGGCTTCGCCTCTTTGTGCCGTTAATTCCGTTAAGGTCTTACCAGTTAAATAAAAGACTTCTAATGCGCGATTAATCCGTTGAGAGTCATTCGGGTTAATGCGTTGTGCTGAAATCGGATCGATTTTACTGAGTTCTTGATGTAATCCGGCCCAACCAATAAGTGCTGCTTTTGCCTCAATTTCCGACCGCACTTTTTCGTCTGCGGAGGGTAGGGGCGACAGACCTTCCAATAAGGCTTTGTAATACAACATCGTGCCGCCCACCAATAAGGGGATTTTGCCTTGTGCGCTAATCTCTTGCATTTCGCGTAAAGCATCTGTGCGAAAATTTGCCGCAGAATAACTTTCTGCCGGATCACAAATATCAATTAAACGATGAGGTGCCAGTGCCAGTTCGGCTTTTGAGGGTTTCGCCGTGCCAATGTCCATGCCGCGATAAATCAGGGCAGAATCGACGCTGATAACTTCCACGGGCAATTGTTGGCGCAACTGGATCGCCAAATCCGTTTTGCCGGAGGCAGTAGGCCCCATTAAAAAAATCGCTAAAGGTTTGTGTTCTGAATGCTGCATAGTTAGCGGGTTAATTGAGTTAAATAAGGCTGCCAGTCAATTTCTACCAGTAAATCTAACAGGCGAATTTGCTGCTGTTTCGCGAGTAACTGTTCTGTTTCAGTCAGTAAATTTACCGCATCGGCAAGCACGGTGATTGGCGTTGAGGCTAAAGGTGCCAAAAGTGCGGTCAAAAATTCAGGTAAATTTTCGAAAGATTGATTTAATAACGACACAATCATGTGCTGTAAGTTTTGTTGGCGCAAATGTGCCGATACTTTTTGTAACGTGATTTTATGTTGCGCCGCTTCTTCCATAAACACAAAGCCGATTTGCTCGAAAAAGGCTTTTTGTTGATGCCATGCCTGCCATTGTGCATCCGATAAACGGAAAATAATTGGAATTAACAATGGTTGAGAGGTTGGCGCTAAGGTTAAATTCAATGTTTGTTTGAGCTGTTGTAAACGCGCGAGCGATAATAAGTAAAAACGTTGTTCTTGCTGTAACAACAAGGCTTCATGTTGGATTAATGCAAGTGCGTGCAAGAAATTGGTATTTGGCTTTTTGACTTCGGTTACGTTGGTTTGCACGTGTTTTTCCGAAGACATCCACAACGCGTTATGCGCTTCGAGTACCTTCGATGTTATCGGTTCGCGAGGGGACGAACCACCATAAAAGTGCGGTGGATTTTGCCGCTGTTTTGGTGATTCGTGATATCTGTTTTCCGAGTAAGCATTGGCGGAATAAGTCGCTGGTTGTGCAAATATATTTTGTCCCGCAGCCGAACGATTAGGTTTTGTCTGCGTTGAAACTTCCCACACACCGGCAGGTTCTTCCACGCCATATTCTGTTGAAGACGTATTCAAAGACATAGGTTCAGAAGCCAACGCATTGCTGATGCCTTGGGTGATGAAATCATGTACCAAACGAGATTGCTGGAAACGCACTTCATGTTTGGTGGGATGCACGTTCACATCAACATCATTGGGATTAAGATCAATAAACAGCACAAAAGCAGGGTACTGATCATTGGTTAAATAATCGGCATAGGCTTGTCGAATGGCGTGGGTAATGATTTTATCGCGAACCATCCGCCCATTCACATAACAATAATTTAAGTCATTTTGCGGACGATGAAAGTGGGGCGTAGCGACCCAACCGGACAAATGGAGATCATCGTGTTTCCAATCAATTTGCAACGCATTTTGAATAAAATCATCGCCACAAATTGCCGCAACACGTTTTAATTTTTGTTCATTCGTGACCGCACTTTTGTATTGGCGTAATACTTTGCCATTATGCGTGAGGGTAAAACTGATATTAAATTTCGCCAACGCAATACGACGAATAACTTCATCAATATGAGAAAATTCGGTTTTCTCGGAACGTAAAAATTTGCGACGGGCGGGCGTGTTAAAAAATAAATTTGCCACCTCAACTGTCGTTCCCACAGGATGAGATGCCGGTTGAATAGTCGTTTCCATGTCGCGGCCTTGGGCGTATACCTGCCAAGCTTCGTTTTGTTCTGCTGTACGAGAGGTGAGGGTTAAACGGGAAACGGAACTGATACTGGCAAGGGCTTCACCACGAAAACCCAAACTTAAAATGGCTTCCAAATCGGCAAGATCGGCGATTTTACTGGTGGCGTGGCGGGCAAGCGCTAAAGCCAATTCTTCCTTGGCGATGCCAATGCCGTTGTCGCGAATCCGAATAAGGCTTGCGCCCCCGTTTTCAATATCAATTTGAATTTTATCGGCACCGGCATCTAAGCTGTTTTCCACCAATTCTTTTACTACTGAAGCAGGGCGTTCTACCACTTCTCCGGCAGCAATTTGGTTGGCTAATTGTGGCGATAAAATACGGATGGCCATTATTTCTTCCCTGAACTATCGTCGAGCAGTTGGATTTTTTGTCCGCTGAATACTTTGCCGTCTTTTAATTTCGGGTTTAATTTCAACAGCTTATTGGGTGAAATATTATATTCACGGGCAATGGCGTAAAGGGTTTCATCTTGCTTGACAATATGATATTTCGGCATGGCTTTTTTCATATCCGGCGGGTTGTTTTCGGACGTTTTAGTGGCTTTATCAGCCGCCGCACGTGAATTTTTTATGTCTTTTCCTTGTGCGCGTTTATTCGTTGACTCTGTTTTATTTGTCGGTGCTTTTTTATTCTCGGCTTCCGGTTTGGCGGTTGCAGGAATTTTAAGGGTTTCGCCCACCAAGAGTTCTTTCCGCTTTAATTGATTTAACGCCAAAATCGCTTTAGCGGAGACGTGATATTTTTCGGCAAGCTTACTCAATGCCTCTCCATCCTTAACTTTATGACGAATGCCGCTATCTTGAATGTCCGGTGCGTTAATGTCAGCGGTTTTGTTTTCAAGTGCGGTGGATTTTTCTGATGTTTTTTCCTTGCTCTCCTCAACGATTCTCGGTTCATTTCTGAAGTGCTTACGACGGTATTCCACTAAACCGTTATAAATCGCTTTGGCAATTTGTTTGCGATAGGCGGAGGTGCTGAGCTTGAGTTCTTCTTCTGAATTCGATAAAAAACCGGTTTCCACCAAAATAGACGGAATGTCCGGTGAACGTAAAACACCAAGGCTGGCATGGCGTGGTGTTGCACGATTTAGCGAGGCGATCTGGGAAAAATGGCGCAAAACAATGCTACCTAATTCATAGCCGACACGTTGACTGTGACCAAATTGCAGATCCAACACCGTTTGATCTAAATACTTTTCATTGTGGGAGGCTAATACGCGACCTGCACCGCCTAATAATTCTGAGCGTTTTTCATGATCTTCCAACCATTGTCCCATTTCATCGTTGGCGCGACGATTCGACAACACCCACACGGAAGCGCCTCGTAAATTGGATGCTTCGGAAGAGTCGGCGTGAATTGACACCAAATAATTGGCTTTGTATTTTCGTGCGATTTCCGAACGTTCCGGCACCGAAATATAGTAATCACCGTTGCGGGTTAATACTGCACGGAACGAGGGATCTTTATCCAACAAGGCTTTGAGTTCCTTGGCGATAGATAGCGTGACATTTTTTTCATAAATTTTGAGGTTACGCCCGATAGCACCGGGATCTTTGCCACCATGACCGGGATCGATGGCAATCGTCCAAGTATTAGCTGAGGCGAGTGTCGCCCAAAAAAGAAGACCGTATATCAGAATAAATCTCATCATATTTGTGATTTTCATGTGCTATAACATTGCTAAGTAAGTTGTTGGATGATTTGTTGCCCCATTGTAGATTGGGCGACTAATTCGATATTTCGTGCATTTTCTGCATAACCAATATTAACCAGCAAATCCGGTGGAGACAGAAGATCTGCCCCTTTTTCTGCCCATTCAATTAAGCAAATCGTGTTGTCTGCGAAATAATCACGAATGCCCATAAATTCCAATTCCTCCGGATCAGCCAAGCGATACAAATCGAAGTGGTAAATGATTTTCTCGCCGATGGCATATTCCTCCACTAACGTATAGGTTGGGCTTTTCACATTGCCCGAATAACCTAATCCTTGAATCATGCCACGGCTTAAGGTGGTTTTACCTGCGCCAAGATCGCCGTTTAAATAAAGCGTAACGTTTTGCCGGCTAGGAAGTCGGCAGATGGCATTGATAAGCTGCTTGCCAAAGGCGCACATCGCATTTTCATGAGGAATGTATTGCGTAAATCTTTCTGTCATGGCGGTATTTACTGGGAAAAAATAGGGCTAGATTGTACCGCACTTTCACTGATTTATGTAGTTTTCCGGCGACAAGTGAATGATTTTTCTTTGGTTTGTTGCAATAAACCTATCATGCCAAGTATTGAAAGGAAAGTGCATCAATAAAAGTGCGGTTGTTTTTTGTAATGAATTGATGGGAAAGAAAAAAGCACGCTAGAAAATAGCGTGCTTTTTTAGTTGGAATGAACCTAAAGTGCGGTGCTTTTTTGCCGCATTTTCAATGCTACATCATGCCACCCACATATTTCAGCATCACCCCGGCGGCAATGGCGGAACCAATCACACCGGCAACGTTCGGCCCCATGGCATGCATGAGTAGGAAGTTTTGGTTATCTGCTTCCAGACCGATTTTGTTGGAAACCCGTGCTGCCATGGGGACGGCAGAAACACCGGCAGAACCAATGAGTGGGTTAATTTTGTTTTTGCTGAATTTATTCATTAATTTCGCCATTAATACACCGCTGCCGGTACCGATCCCGAAAGCAATTACGCCAAGAATCAAAATACCCAAGGTTTGCGGTTGTAGGAATTTATCGGCGATGAGTTTGGAACCCACAGACAAGCCAAGCACGATGGTGACGATGTTAATCAAGGCGTTTTGTGTAGTATCGCTTAAACGTTCTACCACACCACTGACGCGCATGAGGTTACCGAAACAGAACATCCCGAGCAATGGGGCGGCATCCGGTAAAAGCAAACCAACGAGCAACAGCAAAATCACCGGGAACAAGACTTTTTCACGATTGCTCACATGGCGCATTTGTGTCATACGGATCTTGCGTTCTTCTTCCGTGGTTAAGGCTTTCATGATCGGTGGCTGAATCAATGGCACTAACGCCATGTAGGAATAAGCCGCCACAGCAATGGCACCAAGCAATTCCGGTGCGAGTTTGCTGGTGAGGTAAATCGCAGTCGGGCCGTCCGCACCACCGATAATACCGATGGATGCCGCTTGTGGGAGCGTGAATTCGATAATACCGAAATAGTTCAATGCCAATGCACCGAGTACGGTGGCGAAAATACCGAACTGTGCTGCTGCACCAAGCAGTAACGTTTTCGGATTTGCCAATAACGGGCCGAAGTCTGTCATCGCGCCTACGCCCATGAAAATCACTAACGGTGCAATGCCATAACCGATAGCCACTTTATAGAACACAGCCAAGATCCCGGCGCTGTAGCCCATGTCCATCGACAAGGCTTCCAGTTGATTTACGGTAGAGCCGGACGCTGTCGCAAGTGCAGTTTTAATGACTGCCGGATCAGCGGCGACACCTAATTTCGCCGCAATGACGGCAATTTGCTCCGGTGAACCAAGATGAAGCAAATTCTCCAATGCGGTCATGGCAAGCCCGGCTTCAGGAATGTTTGATAACAATCCACCAAAGCCGATAGGCAGCAACAGCAATGGCTCAAACTTGCGTGCAATGGCAAGCCACAACAGGAGCAAGCTGATAGCGATCATCACTGCTTGTCCCCATTGCAAATGGAACAGTCCCATACCCTGAATTAATGCAATAATGCTATCCATAGGTAACTCCTTAGACGAGGTTCATGACGGTATCACCCACCGCGACGGCATCGCCGGCTTTGACACAAATACCACGCACGGTACCGGCTTGTGCCGCTTTGACTTCTGTTTCCATTTTCATGGCTTCAAGAATGAATAACACATCACCTGCAGCGACAGTTTGACCTTCTGTTGCAACGACTTTCCAAATGTTACCCGCCATTGGCGCTGTTACCGGTGTGCCTCCACTGGTTGGCGCTGGCGCGGCTTGTGGCGCAACTGGTGCTGTGGTTGTGGCTACGTGTGAAATGTCGCCGCCTTCACTGACTTTCACCACAAAGGCTTTGCCTTCCAGTTCCACAGTATAAACGGCGGAACCGGAAGCAGCAGGTGCAGCTTTAGAAACAGGTTTATTTTCTACCGCACTTTCATTGCCAGTTGGTGCAGGTTCAAAGGCAGCCGGGTTGTTGCGGTTTTCTAAGAATTTCCAAGCTATTTGAGGGAAGAGCGCCACGATTAAAGCATCGTCCACGGCATTGTCTGCTAACTTCACGTCTTTCGCCTTGGCTTGTTCGGCAACTTCCGCTTCAATTTTCGCCATTTCAGGCGCAATGTGATCGGCAGGACGGTCAGTCACCGGAGCGGCACCCTCTAATACGCGAGCTTGTAATGCGCTATCTACCGGTGCAGGCGTTTTACCGTATTCACCTTTTAAAATACCTGCGGTTTCTTTCGCGATGGTTTTATAGCGTTCGCCTGTCAGCACGTTAATAACGGATTGTGTGCCGACAATTTGAGAGGTTGGGGTAACAAGCGGAATGTAACCCAAGTCTTTACGTACGCGTGGAATTTCTTCTAAAACCAAATCCAATTTATCGGAAGCATTTTGTTGTTTTAATTGATTTTCCAAGTTGGTAAGCATGCCGCCCGGTACTTGTGCCACTAAAATACGGCTATCTACACCGCGTAGCTGACCTTCAAATTTGGCGTATTTTTTACGTACATTACGGAAATAGGTAGCGATTTTTTCCAAACGCGGAATATCCAAACCGGTGTCATATTCAGTGCCTTGTAAGGTTGCCACCATGGATTCTGTTGCCGGGTGGCCGTAGGTGCCTGACATAGAGGAAATTGCAGTATCAATGCCATCTACGCCTGCTTCAATGGCTTTTAACAGCGCCATTTCAGCCATACCGGTAGTCGAGTGGCAGTGTAAATGTAATTCCACGTCGAAACGTTTTTTGATTTCGCGCACTAAGTCTGCCGCCGCCATCGGGTTCAAAATACCTGACATATCTTTAATCACCAAGCTGTCGATACCGATTTCCAATAATTGTTCGGTGGTATCAAGCCAAGTTTGCATGGTGTGCACCGGGCTGGTGGTGTAACTTAATGTCCCTTGTGCATGACCGCCGAATTTACGCACGGCTTGCAACGCCGCTTTCATATTACGCGGGTCGTTGAGCGCATCAAATACGCGGAACACGTCCATACCGTTTGCTACGCAACGTTCGACGAAACGTTCTACCACGTCGTCGGCATAGTGGCGATAACCTAAGAGGTTTTGACCACGTAACAGCATTTGTAACGGGGTTTTCGGGCAGGCTTTTTTCAATTCACGCAAACGTACCCACGGATCCTCCCCTAAAAAACGAATACAACTGTCAAAGGTTGCGCCGCCCCAAGCTTCTAACGACCAATAGCCGATATTGTCTAATTCTTGAGCGATCGGCAACATGTCATCGAGACGTAAACGGGTCGCGAAAAGCGATTGGTGAGCATCACGAAGCACCAGTTCGGTCATTTTAATTTTTTTAGTCATAGTAAAATCCTTATTTTTATTTGAACTGTTGGGTACGGCGATGGTGCGCGATAGCCGCTGCAATTACAGGGCGCAAACGCTCAAAATCGTCAGTAGGTGCCGCAGAAAGTGCGGTAACATTTGAAGGCGTTTTTGGTGAGGGGAGCGGTTCGGGAAAAAAGCGGTTGATAAGTTTAGACATGAGTCCAATTGCCCAAATTAAAATGAGCAAAAAGACCAATACAAAGCCCATCCCTGAGAACATCAGATTAATTCCTTCACCGAAAAGTTCTGCTGAAGTCATTCGTCATATCCTTATATTTAATATGGAATTTTTATTCTATCTGAATTGTTTTAACAAAACTGTGATTGAGATCATAAATTAGAGACTTGAAGAAAGATGGAATTTTATGTGTTTTTCAAGTGGGAGAGAGAGGATAATGCGCTTAGAGCAAATTTAAAGGAATGACAATGGTGCGCATTAAAGTATTTTAATTTAGGAAAAATTGCCTTGAGTAATAGATTCAGAACGAGTAAATTTGGTGGGTCGTGAAGGATTCGAACCTTCGACCAACGGATTAAAAGTCCGCTGCTCTACCGACTGAGCTAACGACCCATATGTACATTAGGTAACCATTTAAGAAAGGAAAGAAAGAATCTTTAAAATGGTGCCCGAGGCCAGACTTGAACTGGCACGCCTCGAAAGGCGAGGGATTTTAAATCCCTTGTGTCTACCGATTCCACCACTCGGGCTTGGAGCGGGAAACGAGGCTCGAACTCGCGACCCCGACCTTGGCAAGGTCGTGCTCTACCAACTGAGCTATTCCCGCATAATTATCTAGCAACGCTAAACAACGTGGCGCATTTTACGCATTTATGAATGGGAGTCAAATAAAATTTCTAAAATTTCAATCAACTGCTTAAAAAAAACTCAATTCATGCTATTTATGAAATAAAGGCACAATTTTTATGACTCCTTTAGATGATCTTTTTTAAATGACATTATCCTTATTATTTTTATGAATTTAATTCATAAAAATAATAAAATATTTAAAATTGACACATATGCGCTTTCCGTTTAACTTACGGAAGTATTATTCTTGGCTATAAATAAGGGATTTTTATGAGTTATGCAAAAGAAATTGATAATTTAAACCAGCATTTAGCGAGTTTGGATGGCAAGATTAACGTTTCCTTTGAATTTTTTCCGCCGAAAAATGAAAAGATGGAAAATCTTCTGTGGGAATCGATTCATCGTTTAAAAGTGCTAAAACCTAAGTTTGTCTCCGTTACTTACGGCGCAAACTCCGGTGAACGGGATCGTACTCACAGTGTTGTTAAAAATATTAAACAGCAGACAGGGTTAGAGGCTGCGCCTCATTTAACCGGCATTGATGCCACACCCGATGAGTTACGCGCCATTGCCAAGGATTATTGGGATAATGGCATTCGTCGCATTGTTGCATTACGTGGCGATATCCCTCCAGGTTATAACAAGCCGCCTTTCTATGCCTCAGATTTAGTGGCGTTATTACGTTCCGTTGCCGATTTTGACATTTCCGTTGCGGCATATCCGGAAGTGCATCCGGAGGCGAAATCAGCACAAGCTGACCTGATCAACTTAAAAAGAAAGATTGATGCCGGCGCAAACCATGTGATTACGCAATTTTTCTTTGATATAGATAGTTATTTACGTTTCCGAGACCGCTGTGCTTCTATTGGTATTGATACGGAAATTGTGCCGGGCATTTTGCCGGTAACAAATTTTAAACAGTTACAAAAAATGACGTCTGTTACAAACGTCAAAATTCCGGCTTGGATGGCAAAAATGTATGATGGCTTGGATGACGATCAAACTACGCGCAATCTCGTTGCCGCCAGCATTGCCATTGATATGGTACGTGTGTTATCTCGTGAAGGCGTGAACGATTTCCACTTCTACACATTAAACCGCAGTGAATTAACTTACGCCATTTGCCATCTTTTAGGCGTTCGGGCAAGTCTCTAAGTCTCCTTAAATAAAGCGCCGCAGTTAAGTGGCGCTTTTACTTTCCACTTCTCGCAATTTAAAGGGTTTTCAGTACATTTAATAACGCATCGCCGAAAGGTTGTCGCCAACCTTGTAATAACTCTGGAAGATCCTCTTTGGTGGCGTTTAACCAATACCATTTCATTAAATTTTCTAAGCTACGTCGGCTTGCAATTAACTCTTGCGGTAAGTTTTCAGGGGTAATTTCCGTGAGTTTCTGTTGCAAGGCTTTCAGTGCCGTTTTATAGCGCGGATCATCGGTTAATCGCTGAATCATTGGGGGATAATCCTTGGGATTGATGCGCTTAACCTGTTCAAGCAACTGTAAGAGTTTTTTACCATGAATTCGCACTTCTGACGTGCTCAACCCCAGTTCTAACAATGCCGAGGTGCTTTTCGGATTATATTTTGCCACCGCCCATAAATTTTCTGAACGCACCACGAAATTTAACGCGAGATCCCGTTTCATGGCTTCTTCCATACGCCATTTAGCGAGAATTTTTAATCGCATTAATTCCAATGAATTGAGCTTCCAAGCATTTGGAATCGCAAAATAAGCGGTGTCAGGATCTTTCCCGGAGTGTGCGCGTTTATTGAGCAAAAATTCACATTCATTTTTGACCGCACTTTGCCACTCGGTTTGTGCCAGTTGGGCTTGCATTTGTTGATATAACGGCAACAAATACCATACATCCGCTGCCGCATAGCGCAATTGGGTATCTGATAACGGACGAGCCAACCAATCGGTGCGGGAAGCACCTTTATCAATTTCAATTTGGAAATAATGTTGCACCAATGTGGCAAATCCCGGTGAATTCGCAAAGCCTAAAAAATTGGCCATTACTTGGGTATCACACATCGGTTGGGGGAGTTGTTGGAAAGTGTGTTGAAAAACTTCCAGATCTTCTCCGCAGGCATGTAACACTTTGGTCACGTAGTCATCGGCAAGTAAGGCAATGAAAGGGGAAAAATCTTGAATCGTTGTTGGGTCGATGAGTGCTACCTCATCACCGGCGTAGAGCTGAACTAAGCCAAGCTGAGGGTAAAGGGTTCGGGTGCGAACAAATTCAGTGTCTAAAGCCACCGCACTTTGCTGTCTAGCGAATGCGCAAACCTCTGCCAAGGCGCTATCTTCAGTAATGAGTTTAAAGTGCGGTGGATTTTGGCATTCTTTGGGTTGAGAAATCATATGTCTATTCGATTATAAAGTCAGGGTTAAGCAATTTTAGCATGTCGAGAGAAATTCGAGCGGGCACCTTAGCGTGGAATTTATGTCAGGTCAACTTTTCTTTTTGTATAAAAAGTAGCCAATGTTGCCGTGCTGTAATCATGAGAATGCGGTATGTTATGGGCAAATCAACCACGTCATTTCTAAAATGTGATCTCGATCTAATTTTATTTTAGGCGTATAATGCGACACAGTTTTTTTATGTGATGATGAAGTCATTGCACATATTAATAAAAATTTTATAATACAAATAGTTACGGAGAATTTTAATGTCTAGAAGACTCAGAAGAACGAAAATTGTATGTACTATGGGGCCGGCAACCGACCGTGGTAACAATTTGGAAAAAATTATTGCCGCTGGGGCGAATGTCGTGCGCATGAACTTCTCGCATGGGACACCGGAAGACCATATTGCTCGTGCTGAGAAAGTACGCGAAATTGCGAAGAAATTAGGAAAAACGGTTGCGATCTTAGGTGACTTACAAGGCCCGAAAATTCGGGTATCTACCTTTAAAGACGGTAAAATTTTCTTAAATATCGGCGACAAATTTGTTTTAGATGCTGAGTTACCGAAAGGTGAGGGAACACAAGAAGTGGTTGGTTTAGACTATAAAACCTTACCTCAAGATGTCGTACCGGGCGATATTCTTTTATTAGACGATGGTCGCGTTCAATTAAAAGTGTTATCCACCGAAGGCGCAAAAGTTTTCACTGAGGTAACCGTTGGTGGACCTTTATCAAATAATAAAGGTATCAATAAATTAGGTGGGGGTTTATCAGCTGATGCACTAACTGAGAAAGATAAAGCCGATATTATCACCGCTGCCCGTATTGGGGTGGATTATTTGGCCGTTTCTTTCCCACGTTCCGGCGAGGACTTAAATTATGCCCGTCAATTAGCGAGAGACGCCGGCTTAAATGCAAAAATCGTTGCTAAAGTAGAACGTGCCGAAGCGGTAGCTACCGATGAAGCGATGGATGACATCATTTTAGCGTCTGATGTTATCATGGTTGCCCGCGGGGACTTAGGGGTTGAAATCGGTGATCCGGAATTAGTCGCCGTTCAGAAAAAATTGATTCGTCGCTCTCGTCAATTAAATCGTGTGGTGATTACTGCAACACAAATGATGGAATCGATGATTAGCAATCCAATGCCAACCCGCGCAGAAGTTATGGACGTGGCAAATGCCGTATTAGACGGTACTGACGCAGTTATGCTGTCTGCGGAAACGGCTGCTGGTCAATATCCAGCGGAAACGGTGGCGTCTATGGCAAAAGTGTGCTTAGGGGCAGAAAAAATGCCGGGAGCCAGCGTGTCACACCATCGTATAAATGTCGAATTTGATGATATTGAGGAAACGATTGCAATGTCGGCGATGTTCGCAGCGAATCATATGAAAGGGGTGAGTGCTATTATTGCCATGAGTAGTAGTGGTCGTACGCCATTGCTAATGTCTCGAATCAGTTCCGGTTTGCCTATTTTTGCGTTATCTCGTCACCAAGAAACCTTAAATTTATGTGCGTTATATCGCGGTGTAACACCGGTGCTTTATGATGACATCAGCCGCACAATGGAAGGGGCGCAAAAAGCCATTTCCTTGTTAAAAGATAAAGGCTTCTTAATGGCAGGGGATGTAGTGTTATTAACTCAAGGGGCAGAATTTGCAGACAGCGGTTCAAATACCTGCCGTATTCTGACAGTAGAGTAATTGTTAAAGAAGGCTTAGTAAGTTTACTAAGCCTTCTATTTTTGATGAAATCGATTAAATAGAGTTAATTTTCACCGCACTTAATGTTCACTGCGCTTAATTTTTTACCACGCTTGATTTTTTACCACACTGGGTCTTCACCGTGTTTTATACTGTTTATCGCTTTTATGCGACCCATTCTGTTCGCATATACGTCAATCGGTCAAGCCCTGTAATAAAATGGCTTAAATCTTGTTCTTCAGGTCGATGAATATAGGCAATTTCACCGAGCAATGGCGCATCTATTTTTTGTTTTAACGTTTCAATAATTTCAGCATAATGACCGAGGCCGGGGTTAATTCGATTTGCAACCCATCCCAATAATGGCAGATTCTTGCTAAGTATTGATTGCACAGTCAATAAGGCATGATTAATACAGCCTTCTTTAATTCCCACCACGACAATAGTTGGCATATTGTGTTCAGCAACCCAGTTGGCAAAGCTATAGTCTTTATTAATGGGCGTCAACCAACCGAAAGCCCCTTCGACAGCAACCGAAGAATATTTGGCGGATAGCCGTGCCAAATCTGCATTCAGCTTCTCGATTTTAACTCGTTGACTTTCTTCTGTTAAAATAGGGATCGTATGCAAGAACGTGTAACTATTGACTTCTTCATAGGTAACATTTTCGCTTGTGCTATTCATCAACGTTAGAACATCAGAATTATCTTTCGTTTCATAGTCACTTTCTTCCTGCAAAGACTTCAGCGAATATATCGGTTCATCTTGCCCGAATGCAATTGGCTTGTACCCAACGACTTGAATGCCCGCTTTTTGTAAAGCTTGCATGATTGCACGTGTTACAATCGTTTTGCCAACATTCGTATCTGTTCCTGTGATAAAAAAACTACTCATCATCATCCTCTTTTCTACTTTAGTCGTGAGATTCTAGATGAAAAAGGGTGATGTTATTTTGAGATAAAACAATATTTAATAAATTTATCGATCTTTTTGCATAAAATGCATGAAGATATCCCGATTATTCATGCTTTTATGTCATCAAAATAAATACGGATTAATCAGGAAGGATTTTGATTCAAATGAGATGTGTCTGCCATCTATATTGCCTTAAAAATAAAAGCATCAATAGATTTTGGTAAATTTTCTAACTTAAGGTAAACTAGTGCAGTTATAGAAAAATGGATTAAATTTGAGGTATATATGACAAAAATTGCATCAATTGTAGATGTGCTACAGGGCAAAATCGCAATTGGCGAAAAAGTGACTGTACGCGGTTGGGTACGCACCCGTCGCGATTCCAAAGCCGGTCTATCTTTCCTTGCTGTTTATGACGGTTCTTGCTTTGCCCCCATCCAAGCCATCGTAAACAATGATATCGTTAATTATGAATCTGAAGTATTGCGTTTAACTACCGGTTGTTCCGTCATTGTAACAGGGACAGTGGTTGAATCGCCGGCTGAAGGTCAAGCCGTTGAGTTACAAGCAGAGAAGGTGGAAGTTACCGGCTGGGTCGAAGATCCGGAAACCTATCCAATGGCAGCAAAACGTCATTCCATTGAATATTTACGTGAAGTTGCGCATCTACGTCCTCGAACCAATATCATTGGTGCTGTTGCGCGTGTACGTCACTGCTTGGCGCAAGCCATTCATCGCTTCTTCCACGAGCAAGGTTTCTATTGGGTGGCAACGCCGTTAATCACCGCTTCCGATACAGAAGGTGCGGGCGAAATGTTCCGCGTTTCTACGTTAGATTTAGAAAACTTGCCACGTACAGATAAAGGTGCGGTGGATTTTAGCCAAGATTTCTTTGGTAAAGAATCATTCTTAACCGTATCCGGTCAATTAAACGGTGAAACTTACGCTTGTGCATTAAGTAAAATCTATACGTTTGGCCCAACGTTCCGCGCTGAAAATTCCAACACAACCCGTCACTTAGCAGAATTCTGGATGATTGAACCGGAAGTGGCTTTCGCAACGCTCGCCGACAACGCAAAACTTGCCGAAGATATGTTGAAATATGTTTTCCGTGCGGTGTTAACTGAGCGTCGTGATGATTTGGAATTCTTTGCTAAACATGTTGATGGTGATGTCATTAATCGTTTGGAACGTTTCATTCATTCCGATTTTGCCCAAGTAGATTACACCGATGCGATTGAGATTTTATTGAAATCCGGCAAAACTTTTGAATTCCCGGTTTCTTGGGGAATCGACCTTTCTTCCGAGCACGAACGCTATTTAGCGGAAGAATATTTCAAATCGCCTGTTGTAGTGAAAAACTATCCGAAAGACATCAAAGCCTTCTATATGCGTTTAAACGATGACGGAAAAACCGTTGCAGCGATGGATGTGTTGGCTCCGGGAATCGGTGAAATCATTGGTGGTTCACAACGTGAAGAACGTTTAGATGTGCTAGATAAACGGATGGAAGAAATGGGCTTAAACCCTGAAGATTATTGGTGGTACCGCGATTTACGCCGTTATGGTACCGTGCCGCATTCCGGCTTTGGTTTAGGTTTTGAACGTCTCATTGTTTATGTGACAGGGTTGCAAAACATTCGTGATGTGATTCCATTCCCACGTGCACCACGCAACGCAAACTTCTAATTCTAAAAAGAAATAAAAATCCCCTTATTCGTTATGAAAAGGGGATTTTTTATGGAGATTGGCTTAAGCAGAATTATTGTGCTTTAGCATTTCCATTAAATTTTTTCTCTAATGCAAGGCTTTGCTCTTGTAGTTTCGCCATGGCATCTTTTAATTTTTCTGCTTTTGCTAAATAAGCTTTTTGTTGTTCTTCCGTTGGCTCGCTTAAGCTCACATTCGCTTGATCAACCAATAAATCGCTTGCTAAGCTAAGCACAGTTTTTGTTTGTTCTTTGACTTCATTAATTGAAGCAGATTGAATTTTTAACGATTCTAAGCTAGCAATTGTGTTTTTTACAGAGTTATTAAAGGTGTCAATCGCTTCTTGAATCTTTTTATTGTCTTTGGCTTGTACCGCCACCATAAGATCTTGTTGGAATTTTTGTTGGGATTGGAGCTGTGTTTGCTCTTGGTTTCTGTTCCATTCAATTAACGCATTATAATCAGCCGTTTCAACTGCAGGATCTACCGCTTTATCACAAGCTGCCAAAAAAACAGCAAATAAAGCAACAGCGCCAAATTTAATTAATTTTTTCATAATCTATCCTTTATGTAATAGTGGTATATAAAGAAAACTCCAGAGACCATCTGGAGTTTTTATCAATTATGCACGTTTGAAGTCAATGTGCACAAGTTTCGGCTTAAATGGGTGACGTTGCATTGCTTGCACTTTCACAGCCACCTCTTTACCATCAATCACTAATGTGATGACGTCAGAATAGAAAGAATCATGCGCTTGCGCATTGTTTAATTCATCATGACTTAAAATGATAGATACAGGCTCTTCCTTGCCACCATAAACGATAGCCGGGATTTGACCGTTGTGACGCAGGCGGCGGCTCGCACCCTTACCTTGCGCTGTACGAACTTCAGCGTTAAATTTAAATGCCATTTTAGTGTTCTCTTTTTAAAGATTTAAACGAATAAAAATCGCAGGCGACCCAGCGATTTCACAAAATTTGCTCAAAGTCTGAACTTTGAGGTTGGCGATTATAATAAATTCGTATAGGTAATGCAAACTCAATCAAGCACTTTTTCCTAGCCATATTCAGGCAAGATGGGATAAAATGGGCGGGTTATTTTTAGTTTTAGGACGCTTTTATTCATGGAATTTCTGATTAATTTTTTTAGCAATTACGGTTATTTCGCCGTGTTATTTGTTTTGATTATCTGTGGTTTTGGCGTACCGATTCCGGAAGATATTACATTAGTTTCCGGCGGCGTTATTTCCGGTTTGGGATATGCTAATGTGCATATCATGTTAGTCGTAAGCTTGCTTGGTGTGTTGCTAGGCGATAGCACGATGTATTGGCTTGGTCGCATTTATGGTACTAAAATTCTACGTTTTAGACCTATTCGTCGCTTTTTGACTTTAGATCGTTTGCGCATGGTACGTAGTAAATTCGATCAATATGGCAATCGAGTGTTATTTGTCGCTCGATTTTTACCCGGTTTACGCGCCCCGATTTACATGGTTGCCGGTATTACCCGACGGGTGAGTTTTACGCGTTTTGTATTATTAGATTTCTGTGCTGCGATTATTTCCGTGCCAATTTGGGTTTATCTCGGTGATTTTGGTGCCAGCAATTTAGATTGGCTACACGCACAAATTAAGAAAGGCCAATCAGTAATTTATATCTTAATCGCGCTCCTTGTGGTTTATCTTGTTTGGAAATGGCATAAAAATCGCAAGAAAGCTCAACAAAGTTAAATGAGTCCTGCAAGAGGATAGAGATGTCTCCAGCAATGAGAGCGTAGAGTAGAGCCGCCGATTTTGATGACAAATCGGCGTTAACACAGCCTAAAAGTGCGGTCAGTTTTCAAAGTGATTTTTAATACGGTGATAAAAACGTAGCCGCACGTTATCCCAAAAAGAAACTTGTCTTATCCCAATAATTTCTTCCAAATCTCCCGCACAAACGCCCGTTCTGCACCAAATTCTGCCCCGTCCACCACAGAGGGTAAACCGAGTAAATTCAAATGATGAATACGGTTGCGCAGATCTACATAACATTGTTTTAATCGTTCGCTGTCGGCGTCAGAAATCACGCCGTATTCTGCCATGATTTCGAAAATCCGCACATTGTCTGACCAGCGAGTGAGAGCGGGCTGCTGCGGCGAATGCGCCAACACCAAATATTGGGCGATAAATTCAATGTCCGTAATGCCGCCTTGGTCGGTTTTGATGTTGAATTGGGCGTCATCATGTTTCGCCAAATGTTCATACATTTTTTCCCGCATTTCGCAGACATCGCGTTTCAGTTGAACTAAGTCACGTGGGGCAGAAAGCACATTGTGGCGAATGGTTTCAAATTCGTCCCGTAGTTTCTGTTCGCCGAACACTGCACGGCTACGCACCAAGGCTTGTTTTTCCCAGGTCCAGGCTTCGTTTAGTTGATAGTTTTCAAAGGCGGAGAAAGAGCAACCAAGCAACCCTGCATCACCGGATGGGCGTAGGCGCATATCCACGTCATATAAAATCCCGGCGCTGGTATTCATGCTGAAAATACTGACGATTTTTTGGGCTAAACGTAAATAAAATTGGTTGCTGTCGATGACTTTTTTGCCGCCAAGGGTTTGGCTGTTGCCGGCGGGATCGTATAAGAAGACGAGATCTAAGTCAGATTTATAGCCTAATTCAATGCCGCCCAATTTGCCGTAGCCCACCACGAGGAAGTTTTTCTCTCCTTTCGCCAAATGTTCGGGCACCCCAAAACGCACGGCGATTTGTTGCCACGCCAAATTGACTACCGCGCCGATAATGGCCTCAGCCAAATAGGTGAGATGATCGCTCACTTTCATTACCGGCAACACGCCGAGAATATCGGCGGCGGCAATGCGGAGCAGGGCAGCGTGCTTAAACTGGCGCAAGCCGTCGATAAATTGTTCTTCGTCATCTTGCGGCAGACGCAATAAATATTGCTGTAATTCGGAAGCGTACTCGGTAAAGTGCGGTGGATTTCGCAGGGATTTTTGATCGAGCAATTCATCGAGCAAAATCGGGTGGCGCGCCACTTGTTCCGCAATAAATTTTGATTGGGCACACAGTTCAATAAGTTGTGTCAAGGCTTGCGGATTCTCCGCTAACAGTTCGAGGTAAGTGGTGCGCGTGAGGATTTTTTCAATAATCGTCAAAATCCGTGGCAGTAACACAGGGCTGTTGGGCGTGTGTAAAACCTGTTGCAACAGGTTTGGCATTAAGCGATTGAGCACTGCCCGCCCACGCACACCAATGGCATAACGAGGCAATTCGTTGCGAAATTGCAACAGACGATCCAACACCGCATCTTGTTCCGCCTCCGGCACATCGTTTTGTTGCAAAATGCCGAGCAATTCTTGTTCGTCAAAATCCGCTTCGAGGAAATCTTCCCACGCATTTTCCAATGTATTTTCTTCTTGCTCATCGCCAATTAATGACTGAAAAACCGACCGCACTTTGCGCTGATGTTCTTGTAACACGGCGAGAAAACTCGCCCAATCGTGAATCGGGTAGGTGACGGAAACACTTTCTTGTTGCGCACCCCATTGGGTAAATTCCGCGCAGGCGAAGATTAAACGTTGACGATCCAATTCGTTATCGGGCAGTTGTTGGGTTTGTTGATCTTTGATGGCTTGCAGCACATTTTCCGCGCGACGTAGAAATAAATAGGCGTGGCGCAAATCGGATTCCTGTTCGATGGAAATCAAATTCAGCCTGCTCAGTTCCGGCAATAAATTCAGCAATTCGTGCTGTTGCAAGGCAATTTCCCGCCCTCCGCGAATTAACTGAAAAACCTGCACGATAAACTCAATTTCACGAATGCCGCCCGCGCCCAATTTGATGTTATCGGTGAGGTTGCGGCGGCGCACTTCCCGTTCGATTTTTTGTTTCATTTCACGCAACGCCTGAATCACGCTGAAATCAATGTAGCGACGATATACAAACGGGCGCAATAAATTCTGTAAAACGGCAACATTGGGATCCGTTGCTTGCGCACCTAAAATGCGACCTTTGATCATGGCGTAACGTTCCCAATCGCGACCTTGATCCTGATAATACTGCTCCATGGCGTTAAAACTGAGTGCTAGCGCGCTACTGTCGCCAAAGGGACGTAAACGCATATCCGTGCGGTACACAAAACCATCGGCTGTGTATTGATCTAACGCGTTAATCAAGCGTTGCCCCAAACGGGTGAAAAACTTCGCGTTATCCACACTGCGGCGCGCACCCACGGTTTCCCCTTGGCTTGGATACGTAAAAATCAAATCAATGTCGGAAGAAAAATTCAGCTCAAAGCCACCCAATTTCCCCATGCCGAGAATATATAACTGTTGCGCGTTGCCCTGCGCATCCATCGGCGTACCCATTTCTTCACACGCCCGCACATAAAGCCAATCGCGCGCACCAATAACCAGGCTTTCCGCCAGTTGCGACAAGCGAATAAAAACCTGTTCCACCGTGGCGAAATTGAGACTTTGGCAAACACTCAGCTTCACCATTTCACGGGCGCGAAACAGACGTAATTCCCGATAAAGCTGTTCTTCCGTTTGCACATGCTGTAACACCTCATCCAACCGCTCGGTGTAGCGGTCACAGTCCTCAAAGTGCGGTAGTTTTTCCCAACATTTTGCTAAAAACGCAGGCTGTTTCTGCCACGCCTCCGCCACAAAATCCGACATCGCCACCGCCACAGCCATTTGCCCGATATTTGTTGTGGGATCTTCTCTTTGTTGTTCAATTTGTTCAAACAAGGTGGAATTGAATTTTTCCGGAAAAGAGTGAATTAAAACCTCGGCGAGAGAACGGAGTTTATCGGTAAATTGAGCAACAAAAGACATGGTGAATCCTTATGAAAAATGGTGCGTAAACTTTAGCATGAAATGGCGAAAATTTCAGGGGAGAAAAAGTGTGATTGGGGTCTCAGAATGAGAGAAAGGTGTTAGATGATATGCAATATTTTTGATACGCTCTGACTACAAGTAAGTGTGATGTTATGTTTCTAAAAAATCTAAATTTATTCTTAAAGAAACCACACCTTATTTGAAAAGATATTGTATTCAACCTTAGGAAGCTAAAATGTCCCAATCCGTTATGCGCTACGCCCATTCTGCCCAAGACGAACTCGGCAATCTCTTACCTTACGAACATTGGCAAACCTTGCAAAGCCATTCTGTAAATGTTGGCGAAATGGCGGCGGAGTTTGCTCGGGTATTTGGTGCGCAGGAAATTGCCTGCCAGACGGGGAAATTGCATGATTTGGGGAAATATTCAGAACCCTTTAATCACCGATTGCATGGTGGTTCCTCTGTCGATCATGCTACCGCCGGAGCAAAAATTGCCGTCGAGCGTTGGGGAAATGTGATTGGAAAGTTAATGGCGTTTTGCATTGCGGGGCACCATGCCGGGTTGGCAAATGGAAACGGTGAAGGCGATAACCGCCGCACGTTAAAGGATCGTTTGGCATTGCGATTTGGCGCAGATATTCCAGCCCTCGATAACCTGTGGCAACAAGAAATCAAGCTCCCTCAAAACCTGTCCGCACCATCACTCAAGGCCGACGCACATCATCCTTTTTTCTCCTATGCCTTCTTCACCCGAATGCTCTATTCGTGCTTGGTGGATGCCGATTATCTTGATACCGAAGCCTTTTATTCAAATCTAGAAAACAAAGCCGTCGAGCGCGGCGGTTATCCTGATTTAAACGCCTTACAACACAATTTCAATCAATTCATCAACGCTTTCAGACGACGTGTCGCCCAAGCTCCAGAGCAAACCGAAGCCGAAAAACGCAATGCTGCCTTAAACCGCCTGCGTAGCGAAATTCTGGATCATGCCGTAGAACAAGCGGCACAAGCGCAAGGGCTGTTCACGCTCACTGTGCCGACCGGAGGCGGCAAAACTTTCACTTCCATGGCATTTGCGCTAGAACACGCCAAACAGCACGGTATGCGGCGCGTGATTTACGTCATCCCGTTCACCAGCATCATCGAACAGAATGCCACCGAATTCCGCAAAGCCTTTGGCGAATTGGGCGAACAAGCCGTGTTGGAACACCACAGCACCTTCGACGACGACAAACTGCAAAATGAGGCCACCAAAGACAAATTGCGCCTTGCCTCGGAAAACTGGGACGCGCCGATTGTCGTGACCACCGCCGTGCAATTCTTCGAATCCCTCTTTGCCGACCGCTCCTCGCGCTGCCGCAAGCTGCACAACATCGCAGGCTCCGTCATCATCCTCGACGAAGCACAAATACTGCCGCTCAATCTTTTACTTCCCATCATGCAAGCCATCAAAGAATTGGCGCAAAACTACCGCTGCAGCATCGTCATGTGCACCGCCACCCAGCCAGCCGTGCAAGCTGAAAACGGCTTCTATCGCGGCTTTGAAAATATGCGCGAAATAGCCCCAAAACCGACCGCACTTTTCGACAAACTGCGCCGCACTACCGTGCAGCACATCGGCACACAAACTGACGCCGATCTGCTCGCCAAACTTGGCGAACACCTGCAAATGCTTGTCATCGTCAATAACCGCCGCCACGCCAGCAGCCTGTACGACCAAGCCAAACACCTTGACGGTACGTTCCACCTGACCACCTTAATGTGCGCCAAACACCGCAGTCAAAAGCTTGATGAGATCCGAGGCCGTCTGAAAAACGGCGAACCTTGCCGCGTTATCGCCACCTCTTTAATCGAAGCCGGCGTTGATGTGGATTTTCCGCTGGTGATGCGCGCCGAAGCAGGCTTAGACAGCGTTGCCCAAGCTGCCGGACGCTGCAACCGCGAAGGCAAAAGGCCGTCTGAAAACAGCTTTGTATGGATATTCGCGCCCGAAGAACAATGGAAAGCCCCGCCCGAACTTGCCGCCCAAGCAGCCGTCATGCGCTTGACCGCCGACAGCTTTTCAGATGACCTCTTATCCACCCAAGCTGTCGCTGCCTATTTCAAAGACCTTTACGACCAAAAAGGCAAAGAACTGGATTACAAACAAATCTTGCAAATGCATCACAACGCCGGACAAAGCCTCGATTTCCCATTCCAAACCATCGCCGACAAATTCCGCATGATCGAAAGCCATATGCAGCCGCTGATTATTCCGTTCGATGGTGGGGCCGAAAACCTCATTAGCAGCCTGCACCACGCCGACCACATCGGCGGGCTCTTACGCAAACTGCAACCCTACATCGTCCAAATCCCCGAAAAAGCCCTCGCCGCTTTATATAAAGCAGGGCGTATCGAACCGATTAACGAGAAAAACTTCGGAAAACAGTTTTATACGCTGATTGGACTGGATTTGTATGATGAAGTAGCGGGTTTGAGTTGGGAGGATGTGGAGTTTTTGAAGGGAGAGAGTTTGGTGTTTTAAGGAAAATTATTTTGATTAATTGAGAAGATAATTACATAGGAATTCAGAATGGCTAAAGACATTACACAACTTGATGACTATACAAAATTAAAAAAACTTGCTTCTGCTCTCTGGCAACAAAATAACTCTTATCATGGTGCAGCTATTATGATAGGTGCAGGTTTTAGTAGAAGCGCTGCGACAACAGGAGATAGCAATAAAAAGCTTCCGCTTTGGTTTAATTTTTCTGAACTATTAACTAAAGAATTGAGTTCAAATAGCTCAGATCCATTACGACTAGCTGAAGAATACAATGCATATTTCGGTAAACAAGCGTTACATGATTTAATCAAGAAGGAAATTAATGATTCAGCCTGGATACCGGGGGAACTACATAAATCCTTACTAGAATTACCATGGTCAGAGGTTTTGACTACAAACTGGGATACTTTGCTTGAACGTGCTTCAGAAGAAATTCATCAGCCTGTATATAGTATTGTTTCAAAACAGGAAGATCTTTCAAGTGCAAGATCACCTCGTATCGTGAAATTGCATGGCACTATCGATGTAAGTAAAGATTTGATTTTTACTCAGGAAGATTACCGTAAATATCCGCAACAATATGCAGCATTTGTGAACTTTGCTCGGCAAGTATTTATTGAAAATGAACTATGTCTAATTGGGTTCTCTGGAGATGACCCAAATTTCTTACAGTGGGCTGGTTGGGTTAGAGATCATTTAACTAGCCATTCTAGACGGATTTACCTCGTTGGAGCTTTAGGATTAAATTCTTCAAAACGGAAATATTTAGAGTCGCTCAATATCGCCCCCATAGATTTATATAGTTTGGTTAAAGATTATGATGACGCAGATATGCGTCATTTTAAGGCCACAGAAATATTTTTTCAGACCTTGCAGGAACTAAAACCTAAGAATACATGGGAATGGGAGCCAAGTCAGCTACATCGAACAGAAATGACAGAAGAAGAGCTAAATAGGCGTTATCAAGATCATGAGCATGCAGCTCATCTTCTTGAAGGACAATTAGTTTCTTTAGAAAAAGATAGATTGTCTTACCCAGAGTGGTTGATATGTCCAAATCGATTGAGATTCACCTTGCATATGCAATTAACAGATCCTTGGCCTAATTCTAATAATTTGTCAAAAATGAACAAAGATTCAAGAGCTAAGCTGTTATATGAAATAGCTTGGCATCATAAAGTAACTTTTGAAATTCTTCCAAATTGGTTGGTAAATGAATTGCTAACCGTATGTGATCTTGATAAACCTTGTTGTTTAACAAAGAAACAACAGTTAGAGATTGCGCTTATTTTATTAAAAAATACACGTTGGATGGATAAGTCTGAAGGTGAAAATATTATTCTGACCACAAAACATATATTGGAAAAAGGGAAGAAATATTGGGAAGAAATTGATAATGAATTGTCCTATTATTCCGCTATTTTAGCTCGTGACTCGTTTGATTATCCTGCTTTAGAGAAATATGCAGAAGAAATTACCACTAATGATCCTATTTGGAAGTTAAAAAAGGCTTCTTTATTTGCAGAGCTTGGAAATTTTGAAGAAGGTAAACACTTAATAAGTGAAGCATATAGTGCTCTACTTAAGCAGTATAGAAACAATCATGATTCTATTTATTTGCTCTCTCGTCTAGCTTGGGCATACTGGTTAGCTAGAGGTGTTAACTTGAGTGAACTGGAAGAGAAAATTAGAATTTTCTCTTTTGATTATAAAGAATCTAAATGTGATCCTTGGGATTACATAGAACACATGCAGGAAAAAATTACCAAAAAATTAGCAAAGCAACAAGAACAAGAGATTGAGCCTTTATTTGAACCAGGGCATTACAAAGATAACTCCAATACTGTAACTTGGAGTAATGAATTACACCCGCTACTTCTACTAGAAGGTATATCTAATACTGTTGGACTACCATTACGTTGGCAGCATACAAATTTTCTTGTCGATTCAGCTGCAAAAATTGCCGAATTAACTGAAATTGATAATACCCAACGTTTCTCTCTTGCTATTAGAGTCGCCAGTAGTGAGACATCTAATGTCTTAAAAAGAGTATTTTCTAGAATTAAAATTGCGTGTTTATCTCAGGACGAGGCTAATTTTTTAATAGAAAAAACTATATCTTCAATTGAATATTGGTCTGAAAAGCGAGAGGCTCAATCGAGCATAAGCGGTATTACACGCCATGCAATTGACCGCTTACGTGTTTTTATTGAAGTATTAGCTAGAATTTCTGTAAGAGCAACATCTGAACAAGCTAAGCAAATTTTTCGCTTAGCAGTTTCTTTAGGGCAGAATAATAAACTACAACACTTATGGCTATTTGATTCAATTAAGGACTTAATTAAATTTTCTCTTAAAAGTATTCCTGACGCTGAGCAACATGAGGTGTTACTTGATGCATTATCTTATCCACTTGAAACAGAAATTCAAAAAAATGAATATGGTAAGTGGGCTAATCCTGTCATAGATAATCCGGGTGAGCGTAAGCAAAATATTTTTATTGATAAACGCATTGGTGAAATTATAGATAGTATAGAAAAAAATTCTTCTAAAAATGCTCCAGCATTGTTAAGACTATTACCTTTAATAAAGAGTAAGTTCCTTACCGAAAAAGAATGCAGACAAATTGCATTAAATATATGGGGAGATAATCCTGATTATAAAAATATACCTAAAACAGGATTGCTTAATTACGTTCTACTTGAATTACCAAACATAGATTCTTTGTCCGTAAAAGCATTAGTTAGAGAATATTTATTTGAACAGAAAGAAGAAAACTTGTTTAAATTGGATTTTTTAATGGATGTAGTTAATGCAGCACTTGGAAAAAATGTTAAGGAATTGCCAAGTCAAGAACAGGCTGTGAATTATTTCGAAAAACTAACCTCTTGGAGATTACCCGAAAAAGATGATAGTGAAATAGGGTTTTCTAAAAATATAAATTCTGAAACGGCTGAATTAATTAGTGAAGTATTAGCGCGTTCCATTGTGCCAGCATTGTCAAAAGAAGCATTAACTGAAGAAAATTTTCAGAAGTTGTGTGATATGCATATAGTACTTGATAAACCGGAAATTCTGATGGCGTATCCATATTTTGCTGTATCAGATGAAAGTTTTATTTGTCGCACGGCGGGATTGATTAAGAAGGGGTTTCAATCTATAGAAGGTCATAAATTAGCGTATGCCTCTTATGCTCTGTTAACTTGGAGAGAACTTCAAGATTTACCTGTGATAAATAAATTAATTAAGCGACTGATTTATATGATTAGTTCAAATCAAAAACAAGGGTTAGCCCCACTCCTTTGGACGGCTAATCAGATGTATAAAAAAGAATATCTTTCAGGTGAAGATATTGAATCACTTAGTGAAATTCTTCCAGTTATTTTTGATAGTACAAGTTACGAGAGAATTCCACCATATAATCAAGAATCTGTAAGTATTTCACTTGTTCGTGCTGCTTGCATTAGATTGGCTAGAGATATTTTAAATAAAGAACAAAATAATGATATGGAGTTAAAAAGAATATTGGAAATGGCAAAGAATGACCCACTTCCAGAAGTAAGATTTGCAGAAATTACAGATATATAAAAATATCATTCAAAAGTGCGGTCAATTCTCCCAACGTTTTTAAACGTCGTCTGAAACCGCACTTCCAAACCAAAAGGAGAACCAAATGAACCAAATCCGCCTACACGTTTGGGGCGATTATGCCTGTTTTACCCGTCCGGAGATGAAGGTGGAGCGGGTGTCTTATGATGTCATCACGCCGTCGGCGGCACGCGGGATTTTGGCGGCGGTGCATTGGAAGCCGGCGATTCGGTGGGTGATTGACAAGATTTATGTGCTGAAACCGATTCGGTTTGAGTCGGTGCGGCGCAATGAATTGGGCGGCAAGATTTCGGCGGGCAAGGTCAGTGGCGCGATGAAGCGTAAGAGCGTTGCCGATTTATATACGCTGATTGAAGACGACCGCCAGCAGCGCGCGGCGACGGTGCTTAAGGATGTGGCTTATGTGATTGAAGCCCATGCGGTGCTGACGGCAAAAGCGGGGGCGGATGAGACCGTTACCAAGCATGTCGAGATGTTCAAACGCCGTGCGAAAAAGGGGCAATGCTTTCAGCAGCCTTGTTTAGGCGTGCGTGAGTTCCCTGCCGATTTTGCGTTGATTGACGAAGGCGGGCCGCTGCCGCCGTTGGCATTATCGGAGAGTGAGGCAAACCGCGATTTGGGGTGGATGCTGCACGATATTGATTTTGACCACGGCAACACGCCGCATTTTTTCCGTGCACAAATGAAAGACGGCGTGATTGATGTGCCGCCGTTTTACGCCGAGGAGGTGAAAGCATGATTCTAGCGTCCCTTGCCCGCTATTACCGCCGTTTGGCAGCGGAAACCGATGACATGGGCAACCCGAAAGTGCCGCCTTATGGCTTTAGCGAGGAGAAAATCGGCTGGATTTTGGTGTTGGATAAAGAAGGCCGTCTGAAAACCGTTGTGCCGAATCTGACTGCCGATAAAAAGCCGCAGCCGAAGCGGATGAGCGTGCCACGCCCTGAAAAACGCACGTCGGGTATCAAACCGAATTTTTTGTGGGATAAAACCGCCTACGCGCTCGGCGTGGAAGCCAATAAAAACAAAGCCGAAGTCAAAGAAAACCCGTTTACGCCGTCTGAAAAAACCTTTGAAGCCTTCAAGCAATACCATCTCGATTTACTGCAAAACAGCGAAGATGAAGGCTTGCAAGCCTTATGCCGTTTTCTGCAAAACTGGCAGCCTGCACATTTTGCTACCGAAAATCTGCCTGCCGAAATGCTCGATGCCAACATCGCATTTTCTCTTGAAAAACCGACCGCACTTATCCATAAACGCGAAGCCGCGCAAAGCTTGTGGGCAGGCTGCCTGAAAAGCGATGAAGCGCTTGAAGGCTTGTGCCTGATTAGCGGCGATACCGCCCCGATTGCACGGCTGCATCCGGCGATTAAAGGCGTGTTTGGCGGGCAAAGCTCCGGCGGTTCGATTATTTCGTTCAACAAAGAAGCCTTTGCCTCGTTCGGCAAAGAGCAAGGCGCAAATGCCCCTGTTTCCGAACAATCCGCCTTTGCCTACACCACCGCGCTGAACTATCTGTTGCGCCGCGAAAACAATCACTGCCTGACCATCGGCGATGCTAGCACGGTCTTTTGGGCGGAAGCGGATGATAACGCGACGGCGCAGGCTGCCGAAGGCTTCTTCGCACATGTGTTCACGCCGCCGGATGACGAACAAGAAAGCGTCAAAGTTTTCAATGTGTTGGAACAAATGGGCAAAGGTCGTCCGCTGCAAGAAATTGCGCCTGAACTCTCTCCCAATACCCGTTTTTATATCTTAGGGCTTGCCCCCAATGCCGCGCGGATTTCCGTTCGGTTTTGGCTGGACACTACGTTTGGGCAGTTGGCGGAAAATTTGGCGCAGCATTGGCAAGATTTATCCCTTGAGCCTTGCGCGTGGAAAACGCCGCCGTCTATTTGGCGACTCTTATTGCAAACTGCCGTGCTGGGCAAAAGCGAAAACATCTCGCCCGTGTTGGCAGGCGAAATGACCCGCACCGTGATTTGTGGCACGCCGTACCCCTTAAGTTTGATGTCGCAACTGATTACCCGAATCCGTGCCGACGGCGATGTCAACGGCTTGCGCGTGGCAATGATGAAAGCCGTATTACAGCGGCGTTTTAGAAAAGGTTTTATCGAAGAAGGAGTTCCTATGAGTTTGAACAATGAAAGCCCGAATCGCGCCTATCTTTTAGGGCGGCTCTTTGCCGTGTTGGAGCGCATTCAATATCAGGCGTTGGGCGAATTGAACGCCGGCATTGCCGACCGCTATTACGGCTCTGCATCCGCCGTGCCGTTTTCGGTTTTTCCGCGTCTTTTGTCGGGCGCAAAACACCATTTATCGCGCTTGCGTAAAGACAAAGCCGGCATTGCGGTGAATTTGGATAAAGATTTGGGCGAAATCATTGCCAAACTGCCCGAAACCTTTCCGCGCCATTTGAGCATTGACGAGCAAGGCCGCTTCGCCATCGGCTATTACCATCAAAAACAAAGCTATTTTGCTAAAAAAGAAACCGCTGAAACCATTGAAAATTAAGGAGCCAGAAAATGTCTGCCATTCAAAACCGCTATGAATTTGTTTACTTTTTTGATGTTACCAACGGCAACCCCAACGGCGATCCCGATGCGGGCAATATGCCGCGCCTTGATCCCGAATCCAGCAAAGGCCTGGTCACTGACGTCTGCTTAAAACGCAAAATCCGTAATTTTGTAGAAATCAGCAGCGAAAACGAAGCCGGTTACGAAATCTACGTCAAAGAAAAAAGTGTATTGAACCTGCAAAACAAACGCGCTTATGAGGCGCTCGGCATTGAGTCGGAAGCCAAAAAACTACCAAAAGACGAAGCCAAAGCCCGCGAGATTACCGCGTGGATGTGTAAAAACTTCTTCGATATCCGCACCTTCGGAGCTGTGATGACCACCGAAGTCAACAGCGGACAAGTGCGTGGCCCAGTGCAGCTGGCGTTTGCCCAATCCATCGACCCGATTGTGCCGCTGGAAGTTTCCATCACCCGCATGGCGGTAACCAACGAAAAAGACTTGGAAAAAGAACGCACCATGGGGCGCAAATACATCGTCCCTTACGCGCTCTACCGCGTGCACGGCTTTATCTCCGCCAACCTTGCCGCCAAAACCGGTTTTTCAGACGACGACTTAGCCAAACTCTGGCAAGCCCTGACGTTGATGTTTGAACACGACCGCTCCGCCGCCCGTGGCGAAATGGCGGCGCGCAAACTGATTGTGTTCAAACACGACAGTGCACTCGGCAGCCAGCCCGCACATAAACTGTTTGACGCCGTGAAAGTCGAACGCGTAAACGGCTAATCAGGTACGCCTGCAAGCGGTTTTGGTGATTACAACATCAGCGTGGTTTCAGACGGCTTAAATGGCGTGAGTGTGGAAGAGTTGCTTTAAAAAACATTTGAAAAGATGACCGCACTTTTAACCGAAAGCCAAGGGGAAAATCAGGACACGCGCCTGATTCCCCTTTCCGCCCTGCAACACTACGCCTTCTGCCCGCGTCAATGTGCGTTGATTCATAACGAGCAGGCGTGGGCGGAGAATTATTTGACCGCGCAGGGCAAGGCGCTGCATGAGCGGGTGGATTCGGGCGAGACCGAAACGCGTAAGGGCGTGCGCTTTGAGCGGACGGTGCATGTGTTGGCGGAAAAACTGGGCATCAGCGGCGTGTTGGATTTGGTGGAAGTGGATACAAAAACAGGTCGTCTGAAACCCGTGGAATACAAACGCGGCAAACCCAAACCCGACCCGATGGACGAAATCCAGCTTTGCGCCCAAGGTTTGTGTTTGGAAGAAATGACGGGGCAAACCGTCTCTGAGGGCGCGATGTGGTATATGCAAACCCGCCATCGCGTCCCCATCGTGTTTTCAGACGACCTGCGCGCCCAAACATGCGCCACCATCGCCGCCGTGCGCGAACTTCTAAACAGCGGCCAAACCCCGCCACCCGACTACGGCAAACGCTGCAAAGCCTGCTCTCTGATGGAGATTTGCCAGTCGGAGTTGCTGGGGAAACGGGATAGGAGTGTAGGGTATGTGGCGGGGTTGTTTGAGTAATTAGTATCTAATAATCGAGGTAAGTGATGAAAAAATACAAGGTATATAGAATTATTCATATTTCTAATGGGAAAAAATATATAGGGTTAACTCAAAGAGTAAGTCTAGAAGAACGGCTAAGAGCTCATTTTAATGAAATGACTAGAAAAGCTAAGAATCAGCAATTTATAAATCCACATTCCTTGCAGGCTGCAATGTATGAAGAGTATGAGAGAAATACATCTAATTGGAACAAAAATAAGTTTAAATTGTTTATTATTGAACTTATCCAAGATTTTGATTCTGAACAGGAGATGGTAGATTGTGAGTTTAATTCGATATTGAATGAAAATACATTAGCTCCAAATGGATATAACTTAATGAATGGTGGGCATAGCATAGGCGGTATAGGAAGGAATCAAGCTATCTCAATAAGAAATTTTGTAGATAAAAATGGAATAGGTAAAAACTGGGATTTTAACTCAAAAAAAGATTTATATCATACGTTTAGTGAAGAATACTCAATTAAAGAAAGTACACTTACTTGGCGAGTTAATAAATTTATAAAAGAAAATCAGGATGGAGATTATCTGGAAAATGAAATATTTTCCAATGCAGTTTATTATGCTATTTTTGAATTTTCTGATATCAGAAAAACAGGTGGAACTAATCGTGAAAGACAGAGAAAAAGAAGAGTTAATCAGTGCTCTAAATTAAATTCGTCATCTTTATTTTCTAATGAAATAAAATATCCAGATAGAAATGGAAAATTTATTTTAAATTCTAGTAAGTTTTCTCAGTTGAATAAAATACCAAAAAGTACAATAAGAGCAAGGAGTATGAGATTTCTTGAGGAAAATAATTTTAAGTATAAAAATTCAGATAATTTAAACAAATTTATACAGAAAAGAAAAGATGTATTTGTAAATTTTATTCTATCTGATCATTCTAATAAAAAAACTATAAAATTTACTTATAAAAATATTGAGTACGAAGGTGCTTTAACATCGTTAGCTAAAAAGCTTGGATTAAGTCCTTCTACTGTAAAGAAAAGATATAAATTTTTAGATGAAAATCATGTAACAAACAACGAGTATTTAACATGGGTTTTTGGGTTATGTGAAAAACCAAATATTGAAGAAAAACTACTCATTAAAAATGAATTTAGTCAGAAAAATAAAATTCATGAATATATATTGAGCGCTAAAGTAAGGTTTTCAAGACAAATTGATTTTGTAAACGCTGTTGAGCATGTTTTACGTACTTTGGGATTGGATTATAGTAATCTTCAGAAGAAAATTAGTTATTATATTCCAAAAAGTAATGAAATGTCTGATATAGATAAGGTAGATTGTATCATAAATAAGTTAGAGAAAAGGTTTAAGATAGATAATCTAAAAGAAAAAATAATTGATAATTTCAATTCGGAGACAGATAAGCAAGCGTAGGTTAGATTAGTCATAGGCGCACCCCAATAAAATGTCGAAATTCCCAGTCAAGGTCATATGAAAAAACAATATGTGAAAAGCCAATCTGTTGTATTGGGTTATGGCGTTCCGCCTAACCTAAACTATAGAATTTTCAGGTAGCCCAATCGCCCCCAAAGTGCGGTCAAAACCCAAGGAGTTTCCCCATGCGCAAACTGCAAAACACGCTCTACATCACCACCCAAGGCAGCTATCTGCATAAGGAGCGGGAGACGTTGGTGGTGGAGCAGGAGCGCAAGAGGGTGGCGCAGTTGCCGGTGCATTCCATCGGGCATATTTTCTGTTTTGGGAATGTGCTGGTGTCGCCTTTTCTGCTGGGGTTTTGTGGCGAAAATAATGTGAATTTGGCGTTCTTTACCGAAAACGGACGTTTCTTGGGGCGGCTTCAAGGGCGGCAGAGCGGCAATGTGCTGCTGCGTCGGGCGCAGTATCGGGTGTCGGAGCAAAA
>NZ_KE952594.1:0-10807 GCF_000466335.1 Aggregatibacter sp. oral taxon 458 str. W10330
TCATTCGTGCAACAAGTTGCACGCTACGACATCGCGAATTACGCATTGAGGTTAATAAACGTCTGCCAAAAGCGGACAAATCATATAAAAAAATAACCGCACTTTTTTGCATTACGGTCAAAAGTGCGGTCAGATTTTCAGACGTTTTTTATTGTGTACGCTATTGTAGATTACAATAAGCCCGGTTGACCTAACGCTGGATCCTCGTCACGTGCTTTTAATGCGTCTTCCACGGTTAAGCCTAAGGCGTTCGCAACGCCTTCACCATAAGCCGGATCGCACCAATAACAGTTGCGAATGTGGCGATATTTGATGAAATTCGGAGCATCGCCCATGGCAGCAGCCGTATTGTTGAATAACGCTTGCTTTTGCGTTGGGTTCATTAGGTTAAATAACGCACGCGGTTGGCTAAAGTAATCGTCATCATCATGACGGAAATCCCAATGTGCCGCATCGCCATTAATACGAAGTGGTGGTTCGGCGAAATCCGGTTGTTGTTGCCACTGTTGAAAACTATTCGGCTCATAGTGCGGTAAGCTGCCGTAGTTGCCATCTACACGACCTTGACCATCACGTTGGTTGCTATGCACCGGACAACGTGGGCGATTGACCGGAATTTGACGATAGTTCACCCCTAAACGATAACGTTGTGCATCCGCATAGTTGAACAAGCGCGCTTGTAACATTTTATCCGGGCTGACACCAATCCCCGGTACTAAGTTACTCGGTGCAAAGGCAGATTGCTCTACATCGGCAAAGAAGTTTTCCGGATTGCGGTTAAGCTCAAACTCCCCTACTTCAATTAATGGATAGTCTTTTTTCGGCCAGACTTTGGTTAAATCGAATGGGTGATAAGGCACTTTTTCCGCATCGGCTTCAGGCATAATTTGCACGTATAACGTCCATTTCGGGAAATCCCCCCGTTCAATCGCTTCGTATAAATCACGTTGATTACTTTCACGATCATGAGCAATGACCGCCGCCGCTTCGGCATCGGTTAAGTTTTTAATGCCTTGTTGGGTACGGAAGTGGAATTTCACCCAAAAACGCTCACCTGCTTTGTTCCAGAAACTGTAAGTGTGTGAACCGAAACCGTGCATATGACGATAACTTGCCGGAATCCCACGATCACTCATAACAATAGTAACTTGGTGTAAGGCTTCAGGTAACAATGTCCAAAAGTCCCAGTTGTTGGTCGCAGAATGCATATTGGTGCGCGGATCGCGTTTTACCGCTTTATTTAAATCAGGAAATTTACGCGGATCGCGCAAGAAAAATACTGGCGTGTTGTTACCCACTAAATCCCAGTTCCCTTCTTCGGTATAGAATTTTAAAGCAAAACCACGAATATCACGTTCCGCATCCGCAGCACCACGTTCACCGGCAACGGTCGTAAAGCGTGCAAACATTTCCGTTTTTTTGCCGACTTCACTGAAAATTTTGGCGCGGGTATATTGAGTGATGTCATTCGTCACAGTAAAGGTGCCGAATGCACCGGAACCTTTCGCGTGCATACGACGCTCCGGAATCACTTCACGCACAAAATCTGCTAATTTTTCATTTAGCCATACATCCTGTGCAAGCAACGGACCGCGTGGGCCGGCAGTTAAACTGTTTTGGTTATCGGCAACAGGCGCGCCGTTACCCATCGTTAAAGGCGTACTGGTTAAATGAGAAAAAGGGCATTTAGCACTCATAGAAAACTCCTTAATAAATAGTATTAGCTTGAAGTAAGTATCGCCAAGTATAATATAGAAAGGTTTTACCGATTGAAATCTATTAAATCAATTCGAAAACCCTATCTAAAAAAGAATTGCGACGGCGTAATGCAAATTTGCTATATTCCGCTCAAAATTGTCGTTTTTCATCATCTGTTCAATGATCGAGCAAAAGTGCGGTCATTTTTTAGAAAGATTTTACAAACGGAGAGAAAATATGAATCCTTGGCTTTTACTGGGTGGCTCTATCGGCTTGGAAGTTATCGCCACCAATTTGCTGAAATTAAGCGATGGTTTTACCAAACCGCTTCCCACCATCAGTGCGTTATTGATTTATGCTTTATCGTTTTATTTAGTCTCCATTGTCTTCCGCAGCCTGCCTGTCGGCTTGGTCTATGCCGTTTGGTCCGGTGTAGGGATTATTTTGACAGCGATGGTTGCTTACTTTGCCTTTGGACAAAAACTCGATATGCCTGCTATGTTAGGAATTGCCCTGATTATTTCCGGCGTGCTGGTGATTAATCTATTTTCAACAACGAATTACTAATTTTTAGAAAATAACGTCATTGTTGTCACCTTTCTTTCTTATTATTTTACTGGGCGGATCCTTGCGTGAACGGTGCTTTAAAAGCAGCAACGGAAAGTGGAATTTCCGCCACTTGTCCGCCCCAATTTATAGATTTCAACATAAAGTGTTGCGTTCATTTTATCCCACCAACACAGAGGTCATACTCAAGGAACCGGCAATCAAATTGTCATTGAAAAATGCCACTTTTTCCTCCGGCGCACGCAACGCCATCACATACAAGAGAGGCAAATAATGATCCGGTGTGGGGACTGAAAGCACCGCACCTTCGCCAAATTGCTCATAATGCACCAAATCATCGTCATTTTTCGTCATCATAGCGTGATTAATATGATCACGGAACGCATACGCCCAGTCATAGCCCGCACCAATTTGATTAATATGTTCCCAGCTTATGGCTCTCAAATTATGCACAATGTTGCCACTGCCGATAATCAACACGCCCTGTTCACGCAAAGCAGCCAATTTTTTAGCCAAATTAAAATGCCACTGTGCCTGTTGCAAACGGTTAAGACTCAGCTGCACTACCGGAATATCCGCATTGGGATAGAGAAACTTCAACACCGCCCATGCACCGTGATCAAAGCCACGCGTTGGGTTAAGCTCGACATTTTCCGGCTGCAATAACGACCGCACTTGTTCCGCCAACTCAGGCGAACCGGGTGCCGGATATTGCACTTGGCTGAGTTCTTCGGGAAAGCCGTAAAAATCATAAATCATTTCAGGATGTTCACCCGATGTCACTTGCAAACGGCTGCTATACCAATGCGCCGAAATCATCAAAATGGCTTTTGGTTTAGCAAAGTTTTGCGTAATTAGACTGAAATTCTGGTTGAATGGATTTTCTTTTTCTAACACATTCATCGGGCTACCATGCCCAACAAACAAGACCGGCATTTTTTTCATCATTTTCTCCTCGTTATTTGATGAAGCAAATTGTACGGATAAATGATTAAGCAATAAACCGCACTTTGTGAACAACATTTTTTACTGATAGAAAATAATAAAATATTTTTTGGCTTTACGACAAAATAACAACCCGCACGTAAAACGTACAGTTTTTAGGCTCCCCTATAAGAGCCTATACTTCACAAGCCCCTCAAAGAGCTTGTGAAAACTGGCAACCGTGTTTATTTTCATATCACTATTGTGAGTCGTAGCGTGCAACTTGTTGCACGAAATCATGAATGCCCGAAAGAGTTAAATAACGTTCCGTGTATGGTTTGGTCGAGCATCAAGATGCACGCTTACGCATCGAGGTTAATTATTCATGCAACAAGTTGCACGCTACGAGGGGTCAAATAAAAAGTCCATCTAAAAAATTTCAGAGCCCAAGATACGAGGAAATTGGACAGACGGCGATTTACCTTCGCGCGTGAAAATCTCGGAATGGTTGATGCCGAAGCCTTTGATTTTTACCTGTGACCAACCCTCTTTGATATCAGGTGTTGGCACGTCTTGATAAATCAGTTGTTCCGGACCGCCGGCTTGGTAGATTTTTACGGCTTTCATAATACCTCCCTAAGAATCTGATGCTTTCAGGTAGCCTACTGCCAATTTTACTTTCCTAACAACCCATTTTTCTCCAAATAATCCCGCGCTACATTTTCCGCACTTTCGCCTTGCACTTTTACGCGGTAGTTCATCTCGCTCATTTCCTCTTCGCTAATTTTTCCCGCCAGTCGGTTAAGTGCGGTCACAATTTGAGGATTTTTCTCGGCAAATTCTGCTTTCATCAGCGGCGCGCCCTGATAGGCGGGGAACAGGGAAATATCATCTTTCAGCAGGCGCAATTGATATTGTTTCAATTCTGCATCGGTAGAAAAGGCTTCTACTAGGTCGATTTTGTCATTCAACAATGCCGTATAGCGTAAGGCAGGTTCCAAGCTAACAATATGTTTTAGCGTGATACCGGCAGCCTGCATGCCTTTATAGCCGTCTGCTCGGTCGATAAATTCCAGTGAGAAACCTGCTCGGATATCGGGTGCTACCTGCTTCAAGTTGCTGATTGTCTTCAGTTGGTGCGATGCACCGTAGCTTTCTTTGACTGCCAACGCGTAAGTGTTCTGATAAGACATTGGTGGTAGAAACTCTAACTGATATTGTTCCGCCAATAATTGTTTGCCCCGTTGATAGGTTTCATCTGGCGACAGATGGCGGTTCTTCTGTTCACTTGGTACTTGTACTAAGGCTTCCAGCACGGTGCCGGTGAATTCGGGGTAAATGTCGATTTCGCCGCTGTTTAGCGCGTTGAACAGGAAGGTGGTTTTACCAAAATTAGGTTTTACTGTAACTCTGATATTCGGATTTTCACGCTCAATCAAGAATTTATACATGTTAATCAGAATATCCGGCTCACTCCCCATTTTGCCGGCAATCACCACGTTTTTTGTGGCAGGCGTAAATGAAATCTGCGACAGACCGAGTGCACCGAAGCCCACAGTCAATGCAAGAATAATCGGCAATTTACGTTGCGATTTCTGCAACAGTCCGATAATGCCGCTTACGCCGACAGCCAGTAATGCGGAGAGCAATGCGCCGGTAAACGTCATCGTCATGTTATTTCGGTCGATGCCAAGCAGAATCAGGTTGCCCAAGCCGCCTGCACCGATTAACGCCGCCAGTGTTGCCGTGCCGACAATCAGCACTGCCGCCGTGCGTATGCCCGAAATCATGGCAGGCAGTGCCATCGGCAGCTCAATCCGCCATAATGATTGCCAACGCGATAGCCCGAATGCGGTGTACGCATCTTGAATCGATTGGTCGATTTGGGTCAGCCCCAAATAGGTATTTTGAAAAATCGGCAACAGGGCGTATAGCGTAAGCGCAATCAAGACGGGCGGCGAACCGATACCGACAAACGGAATCAGCAAACCCAGCAGTGCCAAAGACGGGATGGTTTGCAATATATTGGTGAACTGCAATACCGCTTCCGCTGCCCGCTGTCTGCGCGCAAACAACACGGCGGCAGGCACGGCAATTGCCACTGCCGCGAGCAAAGCCAGTCCGGAAAGCCATAAATGCGTAAGCAGCATTTGCCAGAGTTCTGCTGGGGTAACGTTTAGGGATGAGAACATAGTTTTAAATTTTATGGTTAGTATGTTGAATAATAGATGTTTATGTTTGCTTTACAGCAAGGTATTAGCGCCTTGAAAGAGGTTTCAGACGGCCTTCACCATCATAACACTGCCCTTCTCACAGCTTCCTGTCCCTGTTTATCCAACCGTAAGAATTGGTGGATGATGCGTTGGGCATCGGGTGCGTCGGCGGTGGAAAACAGCGATTGCACGTAATCGTTTGCCGGCTGCTTTTTGATTTCTTCAGGTGTGCCGATTTGTACCAGTTTGCCGTTATGCATTACACCGATTCGGCATGCAAGTTTGGCGGCTTCCTGCATATCGTGGGTAACGAAAACGATAGTGGTGCCAAATTTTTGGTGAATCATGGCAATTTGGTCTTGCAGTACGGTGCGCACCAGCGGGTCGAGCGCGGAAAACGGTTCATCCATCAGCAGTACTTGGGGTTTGGCGGCAATGGCGCGCAAAATGCCGATGCGCTGCTGTTCGCCGCCGGAAAGTTCGTGCGGATAGCGGTCGCGGTAGTGCGCAGGGTCAAGTTCCACCAACTCCAATAATTCGTTCACGCGCGCTTTGCGTTCGGCTTTCGGCCAGCCCAGTACGTCGGGCATGAGCGCGATGTTTTCTGCCACAGTCATCGTGGGAAAAAGCGCGATTTGCTGCAATACATAGCCGATTTGGTGGCGCAGCTGACGGATGTCGTAGTCTTTAATCCGTTTGCCGTGCAGATAAACGTTGCCATCGGTCGGTTCAATTAGCGCGTTAATCATGCGTAAAGTGGTGGATTTACCACTACCCGATCCGCCCACCAACACGAAAAATTCACCCTCATAAATAGTCAAATCCAAATCGCGCACAGCATATTTGCCATCATACTGCTTGCCTGCGCCACGAAATTCGATAAACGGGACAAGATTATTTTGCATATTGTGCCCTTACTACGTCTTCAAAATTAAGCGGTGCACGTCCCAACAACTGTGGCAGGTCGTCTGAAACGGCGGCAAGTTCGCCTTTGGCAATGGCGGTGTAGGTGGAAACCCACGCCTCAATCTGCCAATCGGGCGTGTCAGAATACGCAGCTTTACGGCTGGCGAAAGCTTCTTCCACGGTTTCGTTGTAGTAGCGGTGCGGTTTATCGGTAATTTCGGTTAAGACGGCGGCTATTTCAGCAAAACTTAATGATTGAGAACCGGTCAGCGTGTAAGCCTGATTGTCGTGGCAGTGGTTGCCGCACGCAATGTCGGCGATAACGTTTGCCGCCGCTTGGGCGACATCGCGCTGCGAAACGCAGGCAACGCGCCCATCGTCGGCTGGGCCTGCGATGATGCCGTCTGCGTTGGCAATCGTTGCCATCATCTCGCTGTAAAAATTGTCGCGCAGAAAGGTGTAGCGCATATTTGTTTGCCGGATTGCATTTTCGGTCACCGCATGGGTACGCGCCAGCGTGAAGGTGCTATCCAACGCCGCCTGCGCAAAAGAGAGATAGACAATGTGTTGCACGCCCGCTTCTGAAGCAGCCTGCACCAAAGTCAAATGCTCCTGCTCGCGTGTTGGGCTTTCGGCGGCAGACACCATAAACAGCACGTCCACCCCGTTTAACCCCTGCTTGGCAAGCTCCAAATCGCCATAAGCAAACTGCCGCGCCTCGCAGTTCGGCAGGTCGGGCGCTTTGGCGGGGTTACGCAGTGGCAGAATTAGCGGCAGTCCGCGTGAATTGAGGTGCCGGGCGACCATGCCGCCGATGTTGCCGCTGGCACCGGTGATGGCGATGTTCATGAGGAACTCCTTGGGGAACTGTGTAGATATAAGATAAGTGTAGCTGAAAAAGTAGCTTTAGGGTAGTAGGAAGTTTGTATTCAGGTAAAGCAACGCTCAATTGGCCACTTTCTATCAATAGCACAACATCACCGGAAAGTAACAGTGCCAACCCCATGTCGGCGCAGACCTATTCTCGTGTCTCCAACGAGGAATCATGACCACATGGGGCATTTCCTACCGTTGATTAAAATAAAAAATTCGGTATTTATCTGAATTTAATTCCTAGATAGATCGTGGTAGAACGATTTTTGAATAACAAATACAAAAGTGCGGTCAAATTCCAACGTGTTTTTGCCATCTATCTTTAATACCCATCTATTTAATATCCCCCTTCGGTGCATGCCCGAAATAGCGTTTGTATTCACGGCTGAATTGGCTAGGTGACTCGTAGCCGACTTGGTAAGCGGTTTCAGTAATGCCTTGCTCTTCTTGTGCAATTAGTCGTCTGGCTTCCATCAGACGTAAGGATTTTTGATATTGCATCGGTGAAAGGCTGGTTATCTTCTTAAAATGACTATGAAATCCAGATAATGACATACCACTTAGATTTGCCAAGGTTTCCACGGTGATGGTTTCACTAAAATGTTGTTGCAGATAATGGGTGGCTTGGGCGATTTTTTTGGTGTGCGATCCATTGCTTACCATGGCTTTAAATTTGCCACCTTGTTCGCCTGTAAGGAGTCGATAATATATTTCTTGTTGGATAAGCGGTGCAAGAAACTCAATATCTTTTGGATTTTCGTGCAAGAATAATAAGCGTTCAACAGCATTTTTGAGAGATTCATCCAGATGCCATTGTGCAAAACTTTCGTTGCCCTGTTGAACATCATCTGCAAGGTTTGGATTTGCTAATAAAATCTTGCTAACGCTTTCAATATCAATTTTCATCGACATCACTAAAAACGGCTTTTGCGGCTCTGCATATTTAATCTCGCCACGCATCGGTATGTTTACTGGGCAAAACATAAAATGTTGATTATCAAATCGGTAGCATTGTTCGCCTAGCTGCACTTCACGTTCTCCGCTTAACACGATGCAAATGCTCGGCTCTTGAATAATACCTTGGTAACAAAATGGTTGATCTGAATGGCGAAGAAATAAGCCTTTAATCGGTGATGAATAGAGTTCGTTATGTGGAATAACTTTTAATAAGCGTTCTATCGTTTCAGTTGAGAACATAATTTTGTAGGAATAGGCAAATAATTTGGATGAATCATATAACACTTCATATTGCCGTTCAATATAATGAACTCACTTTCAACGGCAGTACGCCAAAACATTTAACCAATATTGAATTGAGGACAATATCATGAAAATTTTCTACAAAACATCAGCAATAGCAACAGCAATCGGCGGTCGTGATGGCCATACACAAGTAGATGACGGTTCAATTGGCTTTGATTTGGTTTCATTTCAAAATGACGGCACCGGAGCTGATGAAAAACACCAACGCGCCGAGCATGGCAAGCACCGCCGCACCGACGAAAAACGGCCGCATGGGGTGGGTGAAAAACTTATTCATGGTTTGGCTTAATTCTGCATGAAGATGCTTTCGGATATGGATTTATTGGGCGGACAGGGTTGTATCTTGTATTGAAGAAGCAAGCCGAAGGTTTGTCAGATACTCAAATGCCCGTATCATTCATATTATTGATATTATTGTTTGAATTGTATTATTTTCAATAATAATAAATAACCCTAAACCAATATAAATAACAGCCATTATCCAACGACTAAACTTCTCTACAATTTCACCAACACCTGAAATATTAGCCAATCTTTGTGCTGTATATACTAAAACAAAAATCAATATTAAAAATACAAGAAGAGTAACTAATAAGTCGATAAGATCTAAAGTCACAAAGTAAGGAACAAAAAGTCCAATATTATCTGCACCACAACTAGCAACTGTAACCAAAGCAACAATACCGACTAATTTTGACAACCCTTTTTCATCCAATTCTTTTTTAGCTCTTTTTTCGCCCTCACAATCGTCGTAAATAGCAACTTTAATACCTAAGTAAATCGGTATTAAACCTAATAAACCCAACACCCATTTTTCCGGAACATAATTCAAAACAAAAGCTAGAAATAAACTAACTAATATTAAAATTAAAGAACCTAAATATTGTCCGATATAAATATCTCGATATTCTTTTCTAGTATTTGATCTAGCAAAAAATATTAATAGTATTACCAACAAATCTACTGCTGTAGCAATATATAAAACAGCAGCAGTAATCACAGTCAAAAACATAAAGCACCTCATAATGAATCCCCTGCCCCCTTGGCACCACGGCTTTTTCAAAAACCGAATCGCGTTCGGATAACAGATTCGTATCTTTCGCTAAAGAGGCAAGCCTGCGGCTTACTTACCCTCTCCCTAGCCCTCTCCCACGGGGAGAGGGAATTGGGCTGTCGAGCCTGAACATTTTCAGGTTTACCTGACATCTGATTCCCAATTCTACGGCTCTCTGATTTTGAGAAACCTGATCCCCTTTCCCCGTGGGAGAGGGTTAGGGAGAGGGCAACGAACCGCAAGGTTTGTCAGAAATTTAAATTCCTATCACTCATAATAATGAATCCCCTGAAACTCTCTTGCCACCACGGCTTCTTCAAAAGCCAAATCGCGTTTGGACAGCGGCGTAGGCAGGGTAATCACGTTTTGCACGTTCATGCCCTTAGTGGAAAGCAGCATGATTTCATGGCTCAGGCGTGCGGCTTCGAAGCGGTCGTGCGTTACCAGCATACACGCCATGCCCTGCCGCTCGATTTTGTCCACCAGCATGGCGACCAAAATATCGCGCAAATCGCGGTCCAAACCGACGAACGGCTCGTCCAGCAAGGCAAGGTCGCAGCCGCACAGCAGCAGGCGCAAAAATGCTACCCGTTTCGCCATGCCGCCGGACAATTCGGTCGGATATTTGTTCAAATCGCCCGCAGTCAGCCCGACTTTCGCCGCCAGCGCGATGATTTCGCCTTCATCGGGTTTGTCCATAAAAATAGCGATATTCTGCATCGCGGTCAAGTTTTCCGGCAGGCGGTTTTCCTGAAACAGAAAACCCGTTTTGCGGAAAGTATTGCGTATCGTGCCCGATTTCGGCGTTTCCAAGCCCGCAATCAAACGCAAAACCGTCGTCTTGCCACAGCCGCTCGGCCCGAACAAAGCTTTCACTTCGCCATGTTGCAGGTTCAAACTGAAATCGTGCACGATGGGGTCACGGAGAATTTCAAAACGCACGTTTTCAAGACAGAGCATCACCTTCTCCACGGCATAAACAAAATTTCCAAAGGCTTGGTAATCAGGTATTCAAACAGTGACACAAACACGATAACCAACACCACATAAGCCATCACCGTCGAAGTCCCCCTGATAGCGCAAGCGTCCTCGCTTGTGCCATTACAATCTATTGTGGTTTCGGAGTTAGCAAAATCCCGAGGCAAGCTCACGAATGAAGTTTACCGGAAAAGTGATATTTGGCGATAAAGTGATTACCTGTTTAAGTTCTTCATTTTCTTCTAATGACAAAAAAGTGCGGTTATAAAATCAAAAGGATTCTGAACGTTGGCTTTGCCAACGGCTCCCCAGATAGCCCCTCCTTCTGACG